>NZ_JALCZL010000030.1:0-22412 GCF_039667035.1 Sulfurimonas sp. NWX79 | reverse complement strand
CTGCACCGCAACAACAGCAGCAGTCGTCATACGCATCACCAGCACAGGAGCAAAGCCGTCAAATGCCAAGCCCAGCTGATGTACCTGTGATTGACATTGATGAAGATGAAATTCCATTTTAGAAAAAAATAGATACAAAAGGTAATAACATGTCAGAAAAAAGAAAATACAAAAAAAGATACTGTAAATATTGTGAAGCTAAAGTTGACTTCATGGATTATAAAGATGTAGCAAACCTACGTTTTTCACTTTCAGAGAGATATAAAATCATGCCACGTCGTTTAACAGGTAACTGTAAACGTCACCAAGACATGATCTCTACTGTAATCAAACGTGCTCGTGCAGCAGCGTTCGTACCATACGTTGTAACTCGTAAAAAAGTTGTAACAGCACCTTTTGAAAACCTAAAATAAGGTTTTCTTCGGTGCCTTGGCACCACTTATAAATTAGGAATATTTATTGCTTTAAATGTTTTAAAAAAGCAATAATATGAAACTACTCCTACTCTTTTTCACCCTTTTTACACTCTCTTTTGCAAAGACAACAACAGACTTCTCTGTAATCGTTCACAAACCATTTAACGCAGCACTTTTTGATATAACCGAAGATCATGACAGAACAATCACTGCCGTCGGATTTTCCAATGAGTTTAAACAAAATGCCAATCCATCTAAAGCATACACGAATGCATTTGACTATCTAGCAAGTGTCTCAAACAAATATGGCGCACAAATGAGTCTTGTCAAGGTTGACAATCAGGCAAAGATAATCTTACAAAAAGCGGCAAAACTAAGCCGTTTCAACAAAGCAGTAGCAGTTGTAAAAACACCTACAAATGGTTACTTTATCGGTGGATATACAATGGATGGCTCCCTTTTAGTCGCCAAACTTGATGCAAATGCCAACATCCTCTATAGTAAAATCTTTGGTACCAAAAACTATGACAGAATGAGTAGTCTTATCCTTTTAAGTGACGGCGGTGTACTTGCCGTTGGCTCTTCCTTTACCTCACGTGCAACAACGGACAATATGTTTCAAACCGGTCTTGGCAATAATGATATCTTCATTACACGATTTTCAAAAGATGGTCATATACTTTGGAGTAAAAAGTATGGTACTCGTTTTGATGACAACGGTATAGATGCTGTTGAAGCACAGGATGGCTCTTTACTAGTAGTAAGTACGATGGCATCGCAAAGACAAAGAGAAGTGACTTTTATGCGTCTGACAGAGAATGGAAATAGAATCTGGCTCAACCAGTTTATCAAAAACTCTCATAATGAAAATCTGGTTATTCCCAAAAAAATCATTCGTCTACGTGATAACTCTTTTGTCGTTACTCTTATTCAGTACAATCAAGTCCAAAAAGAGCATATCCGACTTGTAAAGTTTGACCTTTACAATAACATCCTTGCAGATAAAGAGATAAGTACAACCTATCCTTCCGGACTCTTAGATATAAAAGAGTTCTCAAACGGTATGCTGATGGGTGTCGGTTATGTCAAAGACAAGTATAATACTGACGGTCTTGCTATGCTTTTAGACTCGGACCTCTCCATGCTCAAACAAGAGCATTATGGTGGAGATAATTTTGATATCTTTTATGCACTTGATATTCTTCACAACTCCCAAGTCGCAGTTGCGGGCATTCATACCGATGACTATTCCCAAGAGGGAAATATGTGGATATTAAAGCTCAATCATGATGCGACAATCGCACAGGTCTCTACAAAAGCCGGAAATTTTTATGATGCACTTTGCAAACTCTTTGCAAAAGAGATAAAAAACGGACAACTCACAATTCAAGAGGATTTAACCATAGAGTTTAGTGACAAAGCACTCTACTTCAAAGTCGGTGCGTATAAGCTCACGCAAGAACAAAAGAGATTTCTATCACAAATAGCGAAAAAACTTGGAAGTTTTCTATATGCAAATAAGGACCTTGTCAGTACTCTTCAAATCAATGGGCATACTTCAAGTGAATGGAAAAATGTAAACTTTGAGAATCGTTATCTTAAGAATGAAGACCTCTCTATGAAACGCTCTTTTTCAGTCCTGCGTGAGATATTTACAACACAAGATGCAAGAAAACAAAAATGGTTGAGTAAAATCCTAAGAGGAAGTGCTTACAGTTTTTCAAAAACTGTTATGCAAAATGGGATAGAAAATAAAAAAAGGTCTAGAAGAGTAACACTAAAAGTGTTACTGAATTAACCACAAGTAGGTGTCTCTCCGTCTGATGCGTATTTCCATACAAAGTCATAAAGATTTTTGATATCTTTTTCTCTCATCTTTTTGATTTTCTTCTCACCGTGTGGACAGATTTTTATCCACTCTTGTTGTAACTTTCCATCTTCTTTCAAAGATTGCCAACCGCGACGATCATGCTTGATTGCAAAAACAGCACCATTTTTCAGACCATCTTTTTTACAGATTTTGAGTTTTTTGAGATAAAATCTTTGACCTTTGGATGCATCAGCCATAGCTGCAGTTGTAAAAAGAGAGCCTGCAAAGAGAGCTGCAAGTAAAAGTGAAGTCATTTTTTTCATAATATAATTTTCCTTAGTTTTATGCTATGATATCTTACTCATATCTTGATAAATTATAGATTAATCTTATAATCAGTTATTCGATTTCAGTTGCACTTGTCTCTCTGAAATCCAGACGTGTTTTATCCTGCTTGAGTTTTTTATAAAGCTTGAACTTTGCCTTTTGTAACGCTTCATCATCATAAGAAAACTCATTTTTTAGCTCTTCATCACTCACATTTGCACAATCCATTGCAAAAAGTTTGAGCTCTTTTTTTGTCAGTTTTGACTTGAGAACAGAGTAAAGCAGTTTGTCATCTTCAATCAGATCTATACTCTCCAACTTACAAAATTCTGCTATTTTGTCTCTAAAATTATTTTCATTATGATACTGTCTCCAGACTGTATTTTCTAACACTAAATCTCCTTTAAAATGAGTGAGAGGTCTTTTTCTTTGATAATTATATTTGCCTCTTTTTCTAATATCTTTCTTGCGCAAAATGCCACACGAGTACCTGCGTGAGCAAACATTGAAAGGTCATTTGCACCATCACCACAAACAAGTGTCTCTTCTTCACGCACACCTAAAACCGACTGCAGACGTACCAACATATCACCCTTTGAGAAGTTAAACATCATATCTCCTCCCACAAGTCCTGTCAATTTTCCATCTTTTTCATGCAGTACATTTGAAAAATCTGCATCATAACCCAAGATATCTTTAGCATAAGATGTTGCCGTTCTAAATCCACCTGAAAAACAGACTACCTTGATACCACGACTTTTCAACTCTGCTATCGTCTCACGTGCACCTGACATATATGGTAGATTATGAGATATCTTTTTAACAACTTTAAAATCAAGCCCTTTGAGCAGTCCTACTCTTTGCTGCAAAGATTCAAAAAAATCAAGTCTCCCGCTCATCGCCTCTTCTGTAATACGGGCTACCTCATCACCTATTCCCAATTCCTCAGCAAAAAAGTCTATGGTCTCACCATCCATCAGTGTAGAATCAAAGTCAAATACTGCAAGTTTTAGCATTAAATACCTTCTTATTTGTTATAATTGCGAAATTATAGCGAAATAGGACTTTTTTTGTTTGATGCACTCATAAATAAATTAAAAAACGATACTTATATTACACTTGAAACGACACCCGGCCATTCCGCAAAGTTTACACCGGTTATTGACAAGATAGAAGCACTTGGTTTGCATGAGATGGTCGATGGTTTCTCAACAACGGACAATCCGCTTGCAAAACTGAAATTCAATGCTCTTTTTGGTGCGAGACTGCTGCAAGAGCGCTTTAACAAACCAGTAATTGCGACAATGAGCATGCGAGATAGAAACAAAATAGCACTACAATCAGACCTGCTTGGTGCAAACGAGTTCGATGTACGGGCAATCCTTGCACTCACAGGAGACCCGGCAAACATCTCAGACCAACCCAATGCAAAAGGTGTTTTTGAAGCAGACTCTACACTTTTGTTAGACATTATCTCCGCATTTAACGCAGGTATGGACTATGCAGCAAAACCTTTTAATGAGAGACCAAAGCATATCTACCCTTTTGCAGTTGTAAACTCCTATGCAAAAAACCAAAAAACATTGCAAAAAAAGATGCAAAAGAAGATAAAACACGGTGCCATAGGCATCATCACACAACCGGTCTATGACATTGAAAATGCAAAACAACTTTTAGAGTTAAAAGAGCAGGCAAACAAAGAGTGTTGCTCTGAAAATAAAAGTGCAGAGTTGATTTTAGGTGTGTTTCCTATTACAAAACTCCGTACGGCACAGTTCTTATCATCGCATGTGCCGGGAATAAATGTCCCACCATGCTGGCTTGACAAGTTGCGTGAGGCTCACGCAAAAGGGGTTGAAGAGGAGTACAAAGTAGGTTTTGAGCTCAGTAAAAAGCTCTTTGATGATCTAAAAGCTCTCCATCCAAAAATTCACCTAATGACAGCAAACCAATTTAGTATTGCCAAAGAGATATTAGTTTAAACACAAGAGGAAAAGTATGATAGATTTAAAACAACTACAAAAAGATTTTGACGGTATTAGCGTAAAGTTAAAGCGTAAAGGCGTTGATGAAAAACTCTTAGAAAAAGTAAAAATCAAGTTTGAGGAGCTCAAAGAGGCAAAAGCGGCTTATGAAACACTGCAAGCTGCACAAAATGCTATGAGCAAAGAGTTTGGTATCTACAAACGCGAAGGTAAAGACATCTCAGAACTTAAAGCAAAAGTGGATGAAAACAAAATCCGTATTGCAGATGCGTTAGAGATTCAACGTTTACGCCAAGAAGAATTAGAAACACTTACAATGGCAATTCCAAATATTCCAGATGATGATGTACCAGACGGCGAGGACGAAGAGGATAATATCGAGATTAAAAAAGTGCTCACTCCTCCTAAGTTTACCTTTACACCAAAAGAGCACTGGGAACTTGCAGAACAAAACGGTTGGATAGATTTTGAACGTGGTGTAAAACTTGCGACTTCAAGATTCTCTGTTGCCTTTGGTATGGGTGCACGATTAGAGCGTGCACTGATTAACTTCATGCTTGACTTTAACCGTGAACGTGGATTTGACGAGGTAAGTGTTCCTGCACTTGTAAATAGACGTGCCCTAGAAGGAACAGGACAACTTCCAAAGTTTGAAGATGACTTATACAAAATAGAATCTCAAGAGATGTTTTTAATCCCAACTGCCGAAGTTCCCGTTACAAACCTCTACCAAGATGAAATCTTGACAGAAAATGAACTTCCACATAAGATGACAGCCTATACTTCATGCTTTAGAAAAGAGGCAGGTGCAGCAGGTCGTGATACTCGCGGTATGATTCGCCAGCACCAGTTCCATAAAGTTGAACTTGTAAGTATCACTAAACCTGAGGAGAGTGACAGAGTCTTTGATGAGATGGTAGCATGTGCTTCGGATCTACTCACAGCTCTTGAACTTCCTCACCGTTTAGTTACTTTATGTACAGGTGATCTAGGCTTCTCAGCTGCAAAAACAGTTGACTTGGAAGTATGGCTCCCAGGACAAAACAGATACCGTGAAATCTCTTCTGTAAGTAATACAAGAGACTTCCAAGCACGTCGTGCAAAAATCCGCTACAAGGATGGCAAAAAAAACACGCTTGTTCATACACTTAACGGTTCAAGCCTGGCAGTTGGTCGTACGATGGTCGCTATTATGGAGAATTTTCAAAATGAAGATGGAACGATTAGTATTCCTAAAGCTCTGCATCCATATCTAGGTATACAATAACATAAATGGTACAAAACACTCAAATATGAAAGGGAGGATATATTAAACTCCCTCTTTCTCTTTGGCAAAAGCTCTGAGGTAGTCAGCTGCCATCTCCGGTGTAAGCAGTTCTATCATCACTCTGTTTTCAAGCCAAAGCTCTATAACATTAAAATGTCCTCGTGGTAATTCAACAGCTCTCCAACCCAAAGATCTAGCAAGTTGAAAAATACTCTTCTTATCTAATGCAACAGAGATAGCGGCATGTGTCGCACTGTATCCAGAAGCTTCCTCATTTGAGACAAATTGTGCTGCTTGTTCATTCTCACCAGGTAGCATCTCTGTTTTTAGCGGATAGAGTTCAATCGCACTCCCATATGCATCATCAAACCATACCATGTAGGAGTTCTCTCGTGGTCTAAATTTTGTTACATGCCCTTGAAAAATCTCATTAAGAACTCCAGCGACCTCTTTTGTATTTGCAACTGCTATAGAATAGTGATGTATCATAATATCTCCTTTTATTCTCTTTTACCACTGTATCGCATCACAAAAATGAGCAGTGAAAGCGATGCTATCATAATACCAACCCCTATGATGAGATAGAGTGCATAGACCATCTCTGCATAATCATTTAACGCTATTTTAAAAACAACCATAAGAGACTCTATAGAAAGGGCAATTATTATGGAAGTTAAAAAACGTGCCAATAATCTGTTTTCCAAATTATTGGCACGACTCAAACTTTTATAAAATACTTCATGTTCTAAAATCGTTTTTGACAAATCAAAAATTGCCAAAGCTAAAGTAAGTGCAATAATAGAATGAAACAATCCTTCTATAATATCCCTCTCTGTATCAACTACAAGGTTAAAGGTAGTAACAACAGCATAGGCTATCAATGCCGCTGAAAAAACTGCAAGA
This sequence comes from Sulfurimonas sp. NWX79, assembly GCF_039667035.1. Taxonomy (NCBI): domain Bacteria; kingdom Pseudomonadati; phylum Campylobacterota; class Epsilonproteobacteria; order Campylobacterales; family Sulfurimonadaceae; genus Sulfurimonas; species Sulfurimonas sp. NWX79. The sequence goes on along the minus strand of NZ_JALCZL010000030.1, from coordinate 15,704 downwards.
AAAAAACCAAAGACAGTATAAAAATAACGTGTAAACTTACTGAAATATTCATGCCCTTCAATGAGTGAAAGATCTTTTAAGAGCGTGTAGAGTTCAAAGTCAAATACAACATATTCATCATCTCTTTGAACAACCGCTGTAATGTAGGGTGTTCCACTACGAGAATTTACATATACATTTGATATATAAAGATTATCATCTCGAAATTGTATACGCTCCAACAGGTGCGCTTTTTCCGTTCCCAGATAACTACTGTCACTATTTCCTTGCGTATACAACGGTGTAATCTGTTTGAGATTTTTATTTATTTTATACGTGGCTTTTAGTGCAGGATAAAGAGTAAAGAGTGACTTTTCTACAAGTGTAGAATACTCCGAACAATCAATACTCTCGACAATGGATGTAAGCGAGTTTTCAATAACGCTATAATGCTTTTTATATATGGCAATAATTTCTTTCATAGTAACCTCAATTCATCTGTCTTTATGACATCTCAAATAAGGCTATAGTAATACTCTATCACTTTTTATAATAAAACAAACACATCTATCAAAATTAATACATTTCTTTAATATTGCAATCCATACAGCTACTAGAAAATAATTAAATTAGATATAATTAATGGTACTTTTATTGCTTGAAAGCAGTACACAATAAATAGCTAAGGGACTCTATGGCCGATACTCCAGAAGAGATAATAATTATAGAAGATAGTGATGCTGCTTTATATGACAGTGATACAGAGCAATCTCTATCTTTCGCAGAGGAAGAAGAGGCAAAACGCAAAAAAATTATTCTCTTTGGCGGTATTGCCCTTATCATTGTCCTTATAATTGCTATTACCATTGTTCTTTTGGTCCTTAAAGCATCCAAACAAGAGCAATCTCACATCAATATAAACTTTCTAGACCAAAAAATCCAAGAAAGTAAGCAAAAACCTCGTATAGAACCAAGCAAGCTTGAAAATATGATAGCCAATGCAAACTATCTCTATGCAAGCGGTTCAAAAGAAAAAGCACTTGCTCTCTATGAGCAGATCGCTTCTTACAGTGAAGCCATATCCTTATACAATCTTGGTGTTGCAGAGCTAAAGGATGCACAGTATAAAAAAGCTCTTCAGACTTTTCAAAAAGCCATTGCAAATGATGAAAAACGATGTGTAAGTGCTATAAATGCTGCAGTATGTTCACTATACCTTAAAGATAAAGAGAGTTTTAAATACTACATAGATTTAGCTTATGCCTATCTTCCTTATGAAATTGATTCACCACTCTATTCCTATTATTACACTTTGATTAGCTACTATAACAAAAACTATCTTGCAGCACTCAATTCTCTCAAAAACGCGACATCCAATGAATATGCAACGGTACAAAATCACCTCAGTGCAAAAATCAATGCTCTGTATAAGAACAACTACGATGCTTTGGATGCAATGGAGAAAAGCAGGGATGAATCAGAAGACTTTTCAAAAGCACTCCTTTATGCAAGAATCGGTGATTATTCCCTTGCTGCAACACATCTTGAAATGACGATATCCAAGGAGAAACAACCAATTCGTGCCCCTTTGGCTCTTGGACTTATTGATCTAAAAGCAGGTCATATTGCAAAAGCAGCAAAAGAGATAAAAGCAGTAACTGAAAAATATCCTCAAGAGGTCTATAAATATTATCCTATCAGAGTAAAACTCAAAGAGTCTCTTTTTAATCCTCAAGAGGCACAACAAGAGTATAGAAAAAAAATTCTAAACTCAAAAAACATTATGTATCAAAAAATCTTTTACTTCTCACCCTATAAAGTTTTTAATGCCAACCAGACTATCAGCTATATAAGAAAAGGCAATGCCAATATCTACATTGACAATGTCAATAGTGCAAAAGAGTATCTTCAAAAAAGTTCTTCGACCTCATCAGTAAACCTTGGAATAGTACAAGCTATCAAAGAAGCTCTCTCTTTTAAAATCAGAAAAGCAAATGAAGATCTACGAAAACTCGTTAAAATTCAACCAAAACACTCAATCCTTCAATATGACCTTGCCCTGACCTATGCACAAATGGGGAATCTCCAAAAAGCACATGAGCATTTTTTACGCTCATACTACCTTGATGCAAAAAACTACCTCTCGGGTATTTACGCTGTTATGACAGCCCAACTCATTAACAAAGACTACTATAAGTTAAAATCACTCATCAAAGACTCTATCGCACTTGAAGAGGAGAGTGAAGAGGTTGACCTCTATAAGACACTTTTATCACTCAGTGATGGAGATTATATCTCTGCTATTGAGTGGCTCGATAAAGAGTACAAACAGCGTCCTCTCTATCTTGTTTTGGATGTTCTGATAGCTACAAAGCTGTCAAAGATGAACAAAGCCAAAGATTCTGTTACGAAGCTGCTAATGATACAACCAAATGATATTCTGCCAAATATCATCTATATGGATACTCATTTTAGTAAGCTAAAAACATCAGAGTATGCAAAAAAGACCCTACAATATCTCAAGGAACACTCTTTTACCTATGATGACCTCTATTATGGTCCCTATATTACAAGATACCTCTTTATCCAAGCCAATCTTATCAGTGGAAGACTCTACTTTTTAGCAAAACAGCTACAGGAGGTTTTAGAAACAACTAATCAAGACACTCGTGATATAGAGAGTGCTTTGGCATTGGTCTACTTTTATGATAAACAGTTTGAAAAATCTTACACACTCTATAACCATCTTATAGATGAACTTAAAGTCAGGGATGCCTATACACTTTACCTTGGAGCTGTCGCTTCAACAGCAGCCGGACATCATGCAAATGCCATAGCACTTTTAGAACTTGCCAAAATGAAAGAGAGTAATTTCTATGAGAGCAGATATGCTTTAGCACTGCTTTATATGGAAATCAATAACAATGATGGAGCGGTCATTCAGCTCTCACGCATTCAAGATGATGGATTTAAGTCTCAATATTTTGAATTTGAAATAGATACACAGAAGCTGCTCTTCTTTAAGCAGCATCCGCAAAAGAAGTAATAGACTTCTTGCTAAACTCCTATAAGTCTCAAAGAGCTAAGAAGTGGTAAGATTGTGCAAAACAAATTTTTCAGCCTAGCTATAGCTAAAGTGAAAATATTTTTTTGTGCAAGGTTGCTGCTTCTTAGCTCTCCCTATGGGCATATTATAGAGAGCTTTACTCTGCGTTAGATAACCCCAACCGTAGCTTTGGCTACGCTTGAGAACATCTGCCTTGATTAAAACTCTCTATAATATGTTGAGACATATAGGAGTTTTACAAGAAGTCTAATATTAAGAAAAATAACCTATAAGTGTTTCAGAAGCTCTTAGTTCTTGTCCAACGCTGATATTGAGACGAAAGTTTGATTTGAGATAGATTGAGGTTACGCCATTTACCATAACACCATAACGTGCACCCTGCATAAGTTCCTGCCCTTTTACAAGATCAATATCAATCGGAGCAAAACCTTGCTTTTCTCTATGGACAATATTTACACTATTATTCTCATTATCGACAAAGAGTAGTTCCGCATACTCATTTAAAAGAGAAAAAAGCTTTGAGTTCTTACCTACTCTGCTGCCTCTGACAATGTTGATAGATGCTACTTGTGCATTCATAGGTACACGCAGTACCCCTACATCAAAATAGGATGATTCTATCTCTATCTTGTATGCATATTCTGAGTCTTCTAACTCTTCTATCGCTGTTACGACACCGTCAGCAGGTGCGATAAAACTGTTCTGCTGATAAAAAGGCATCTGGCGTTCAGGATTTCTATAAACATATACAAAAATAAGCATTACTACAAAAGAAAGAAATGCAAAAAATTCCAAATCTATGATAGAGAAGAGTAAAAAAGCTGACGCAGCATACCCTATATAGCGCCAGCCACTCTTTGCAATTATAAAAAGATTATTTCTCATCTCTTTGCTCACTATCTTTAGAAGTTTTACTCATTGTCGCATCCTCTCTGAGCTCATCTTCTATACTCTCTGTATCTTGGATAACTTTTGATTCCAATCCATTTTCTTTTTCAAACTTCAAGATAATATTACGAACCTCTTCACCTGTAATATTCTCTTTTTCATAAAGGAGTGCCACCATCTCTTCTATAGCATCTCTATACTCTTCAAGACGTTCTACTACTGACTTGTAATGTTCATCGAGAGATTTTTTGATAAATTCATCCATCTCTTGAGCCATTTTATCGCTATACTCACGTGTAGCAGCCTGTGCAGGTCCACCTAAGAAAGATTGACGCGATTTTTCCAGCACCATTAGACCTGCAATATCACTCATACCATAAGTCTGTACCATTGATTTGATGATCTCAGTTGCACGTTCTAAATCATTTCCTGCACCAGTTGATATCTCACCGATGAAAACTTGTTCGGCTGCACGACCACCAAGAAGTACATCAACCTCAGCCAATAACTCATGTTTTTGCATCATAAACCTATCTTCTTCTGGCTTATTAAGCGTATATCCAAGTGCTGCAAGACCACGTGGAACAATGGAAACCTTAGAAACTTTTTTAGCACCTTCAGTAGTTTCAGCAAGAAGTGCATGTCCACTCTCATGGTATGCAACGATTTTTTTCTCTTTTGGATTAATACGGCGTGATTTTTTTGAAAGTCCTGCAAGTGCCCTCTCAACTGCTTCAAAGATATCCTGCTGCTTAACAGTCTTTTGACTTTTTCGACCCGCTAGCAGTGCTGCTTCATTAACAATATTTGCTAAATCTGCACCAGCAAGACCAGCAGTAAGACGTGCAATCTCTTCAACATCAACATCGTCATCCATTTTTACACTTTTCATATGCACTTTAAGAATTTTCACACGACCTTCAAAATCCGGTTTGTCAACAAGAACCTGTCTGTCAAAACGTCCAGGACGAAGTAGTGCAGTATCAAGTATCTCCGGTCTATTAGTTGCAGCCAAAATAATAACCGGTGTATCTGTACCAAATCCATCCATCTCTGCAAGAAGTTGATTAAGTGTCTGTTCACGTTCATCGTTACCACCCATAACACCACCAGCAGCACGACTCTTACCTATAGCATCAATCTCATCAATAAAGATGATAGAAGGTGCATCCTTTTTTGCCTGCTCAAACAAGTCCCTTACACGTGCAGCACCAACACCAACGAACATCTCTATAAAGCTAGAACCGCTTACAGAGAAAAATGGTACATCTGCTTCACCAGCTACTGCCTTTGCCAGAAGTGTCTTACCTGTACCAGGAGATCCAACAAGGAGTACTCCTTTAGGAATCTTTGCACCGATCTCAACATAACGGCCAGGGTATTTTAAGAAGTCAACAATCTCTTGGACTTCCTCTTTTGCCTCTTCAACACCTGCAACATCATCAAACTTTGTATTTGGTTTTTCAGAGCTGATAAGCTTTTTTGAGTTACCCATACCAAGAAGACCGCCACCCATGCTTTTTTGCATACGTCCGGCAAAGAACATCCATATACCGATGATAAGCAAAAATGGAAAAAGCCATCCAAACATCTCTGTAAACCAGTTCGTCTCAGAAAATCCTGTATACTCGATTCCCTCTTGATCCAACAGCTTAACAAGTTCGTTATCACCTTTAACGATTCGTGTTGTATATATTTTATTTCCATCTTTTGATATCGCACGAATAAAAGTCTGTCCAATCTCTACTTTTTTTAGACTCTTCTCTTTTACCAAAGATTTTAACTCTGAGTAACTTACAGGCTGAACTCTAGCATTTGCACTCATTGCAGAGGCAGAGCCTCCTGCACCTTCACCAACAATTACCTTAAATAGTAAAATCACAACTACTGAAAAAATTGCAAATGTGATCAGAGGATTTTGGTTGAAAAAGTTATTGTTATTGTTATTATTATTTTCTTGATTTGACATCTATCTCTCTTTATTATTTTCTTTTTAGTACTAAAGTTATCCACTCGTCCTGAGCTATTTTTTCTAAGATTTCACAATCTTTGTAATAATTTAACACTTTATCTTCATACTTATCAAGGATACCAGATAAAATAAGCACACCATTATCTTCGAGTCCATTTTTAAGCTCGTTTGCTATAAACGTCAATACATCGGCAACAATGTTTGCTACAACGATATTATATTTTTTCTTTGTAAATGAACATGAGCCTTCCCAAAGCGTATGAAACTCCAAACCATTCAATGCAGCATTAGCTTTTGTATTCTCTACTGAGATCGGATCAGTATCACAAGCATCAACAGTAGCACCGAGTTTCATTGCTCCAATACCAAGAATACCGCTTCCACAGCCAACATCTAATACTTTATCACCTGACTTTACATAGTTGGAAATTGCCAGTAAAGATGAAGCAGTTGTAGGATGGTGTCCGGTACCAAATGCAAGTGCTGGGTCAATAACAATATTTATCAGCGCATCACTTGGCTCACTCCAAGTAGGATGAATATAAAACTTACCGATTTTAAGGGGCTCAATACTTTGCTTATAGGATTCAACCCAGTCACTGTTTTTGAGCTTTTTTTGCTCACACTCAAGTTCTATTGTACTCCCCAGTGCTTTTTGCAGTGCTTCTCTAAACTGCTCCAAACCCCAAATGATAGTATCAAGTTCATCTTCGCTACGAATTATAAAACCCTCATCAGTCTCTTCAAAACCAATAGGAAGTGTATCTGCTAAAAAATCGGAAAAAAGAGAATAATGGGAAGAAACTTTGACAAGGAGTTCGAAATAATGCTCTTGCATTACTCCGCAACACCCATAACAGCAGCAAGTTTTTCTTTCAATACTTGAGGAGTAAATGGTTTTACAATATAATTGTTAACACCAGCTTTTAGTGCTGTAATAACTTCAGCTTTACCACCCTCTGTGGTTACCATAATAATAGGCAGATCCGTAAAACGCTCATCTGCACGTACTTTTTTTACAAGCTCCAAGCCGTTCATTTCCGGCATATTCCAGTCTGTAATCAACATCTCTACATCTGGATTTGCATCCAACTGTGACCAACCTTCTACTCCATCGGCACCCTCAAGTACATCCTTGTAACCAAGACGAGCCAAAGTATTTTTAATAATACGGCGCATTGTAGAGCTGTCATCAACAACAAGTAATTTCAATTGAAATCCTTTTTTATAATTTGCAAATTTATTTATCTAATAATATCGAATTTTTGTTTGTTTTACTATTAAGCGAGCAGTTTAAACATTTTAGGAAGGTCTAATGTCCCCTCATAGTAAGCTTTCCCAATGATAACACCCTCTATCTCATTTGTCTCTATGAGTGCTTTGATATCCTCTTCATCTTTTACGCCACCACTGGCAATTGTAGCCACTTTGCTCGCACGCGCAATATCAAGTGTAAAATCAACGTTCACGCCAGAGAGTGTGCCATCACGCCCAACATCTGTACAGATGATAGCTTCAACACCTGCATTTGCAAATTCACGTGCCAGATCCGTAGCTTTCATTTCACTCACTTCACCCCAACCTTCAACGGCAACATAACCATTAATAGCATCAATACCAACTGCTATTGGGTATTTTGCAGCCATATCCTTGACAAATTGCGGATCTTTAACTGCAATGGAACCTAAAATAATTCTATCTATTCCAATTTCAAGCATCTTCTTAATTGTTGCTTCATCACGAATGCCACCACCAAGTTCAAGCTTTACATTGCAGTTTTCTCTAATTTTTACAATCTGTTCAAGGTTTTTTGGTTCACCTGCAAATGCACCGTTTAAATCAACCAAGTGCACCCACTCAGCACCCATCTCTTCAAACTTTCTCACAAGCTCATACGGCTCATTTGAGTAGATCTTGGCACTCTCCATAAGCCCTTTTGTCAGGCGTACTGCTTTTCCATCTTTTAAATCAATTGCCGGATATAGTGTCATTGAAATAGTTTTCCTTTATAAATTAATAAAATTTTCTAAAATTTTGAGCCCGTTTTTATGACTTTTTTCAGGGTGTGGCTGAATTCCCATAATGTTTTCATGTGCTACCGCAGAGGTGAATTTATATCCATAATATGTCTCACCTATGATGTCATTTTCATCTGCACAGTTTACATGGTATGTATGGACAAAATAGAGGTAATGTTCATCATCAAGACCTACAAAAAGAGGATGCTCTTTTGTAAACATTCTATTCCATCCCATATGTGGTACTTTGAGTTTTTCTTCAAATTTACTGACATCAAAATGTGTTACGTTCCCTTTGATAAGTCCAAGTCCTGTGTAAAAGCCAAACTCCTCAGAGCTTTCAAAAAGAAGCTGCATTCCCAAACAGATACCAAGCATAGGTTTTCCACTTGCGGCAAACTCTTTAATCGCTTCTATCATCTGCATCTCACGCAAATGTTCCATCGCATCGCCAAATGCACCAACACCTGGCAGTACTAATTTATCGTAACTACTGAACTTCTCCGGGTTGCTCTCAACTACTGTATCTTTTCCAAGTTTGGCAAATGCATTTTGCACAGATGCCAAATTTCCCATGTTATAATCAATTATTGCTATCATTATTCATCTATTTTCAATTTTGTAAATTTTATATATACCGCTAAACTTATCAAAAGCATCGCAACACCTGCAACAATATACATCGCATATATCAGTTTGTCCGGATCAATTATCGCAAATTTAAACACAAGCATCAAAGCTTCAATCGAGAGAGCGATAATAATACTCCCTAAAAATCGGACCATCGTTTTATGCGGTCCTGAAACATTATGTTCTTTATGCCGTCCAAGTATCTCCTCTTCTATAAGTGTTTTGGAGAGGTCAAATATGGCCAGAGAAAGTGTTAAAAGAATAGTTGCCTCAAACATATCTTTGATTTTAAACTTATCAGGCGTTATCTCATAAACAAAAAAGCTCTGAATCCCTTTAAAAAAGAGCAATATTGCCACAGCAATAAGTGCAAACGCAAAAGCCCCATAAGCAAATTTGAAAAACTCACTGAAGATATGGTCCATTGTTGTTGGATGCGCAATTTTAATCGCCTCTTCAAGTGGTACATCCAAACATGCTACATACTTCAACTCTCCATTTTCATTGAAAATAGGCGCTGAAGCAGTAACTGTCAAATCTCCGGTAATGAGAGATGGATAAGGATCAGTAATCGTACAACGTTCTTCTCTTACAGCTCTGTAATAGTATGCACGGTCTGCTCTTATCTTTCCAATATCATCATCAATCTGTCCCTTTGGGGTAAAAGTGGGACTTACCTGCACACCTTTTTCATCAAGAAGATATACACCCTCACAATTTTCCAAGTCTGCTTTGATTTTCAACAGACGTGGCATAATCATCTCACGAGTGATTGATGGCAGTCTGTTTGGAATATTTTTAGAAAAGAGATAGCAAAAATAAGCTCTTGCTTTTGTTCTACCTTCGGCAAAATGCTGAATATCTAATGCAACCATAATATCTCTGCCTCCCTTTTATTTCATTTTTGGTTGTTTGAATTATATCAAAGATTGACTATAATGTCATTAATGAATCAAGATATTAAAAAAATTGCCATCGTTAGGCTCTCAGCACTTGGCGACATTGTAAACAGTGCTGTAGTTTTACAGTTTATCAGACAAAACTATCCTCACGCAACAGTAACATGGATAGTTGAGGAAGCCTTTAGTGCAGTTTTACAAAATGCAAAATATCTAGACACTGTCCATACGGTCAATCTCAAAAAATTTAAAAAAGAAAAAAGCTTTTGGCTTTTAAAAGAAGAGTATAAAAAACTAAAAGCCATAGCTCACTTTGATATTGTCATCGATATGCAGGGACTTATCAAGTCAGCCATTGTTGCTAGGATTCTTGGAAAAAATACGCATGGATTTGACAAAAACTCAACACGGGAATCCTTGGCATCATTCTTTTATAAGACAAACACTGCTATTGCTTACGAAGAAAATGTCATCTCACGCAATGCCAAAGTTGTTGCAGATGCTCTTAATATCTCAATTACACAAAATATGCTAGAAAAAAAAGAGCCTATATTCAGTATTACAACAAATTTTTCACTGCAGAAAGAGAAAAAGAACATCGCTTTTGTTATTGGTGCTTCATGGCCGTCTAAAATATACCCAAAAGAAAAGATTGCAGATATTTGCAATCACTTACAAGAAGAGTCTTACATCATCTGGGGCAATCAAAAAGAGTATGAAGATGCAAGATGGATTTGTGAACATTCAAAATATGCGAAGATGGCACCAAAGCTCACTTTGGACGAGTTGGTCTCGTTTATCTCACATATGGATCTGCTTATCGGTAATGATACAGGGCCAACACATATGGCATGGGCGCAGAATATTCCCTCAATAACCCTGCTTGGACCGACAACAAGACGAATGATAGGAGAGACCTCTAAAAATATCGGTATAAAATCACCTTCAGAAGTAAATATTTTAAAAATTGATAAAACTGACCATTCTATTAAAGATATTCAAATCTCAGAAATCATACATATAGCAAAGGAACTTCTATATAATGGGATATAAACTACTTTTACTTTTTGAAAAAATTTTAATACTGCTGCCAAGAAGCTTCCGCAAAGGTTTTTTTAGTGCTTTGGCAACTATCGGTTATATAACATCAAAAAAATATCGTAACATCGCACGCCAAAATCTCAACTATGCTTTTGATAACAGTATGAGCGAAGCAGAGATAAAAGCCATTACAAAATACAGCTTTAAAAATCTGCTTTACAACTTTTTATACCTTATGGAGATACGAAATCTCTCTAAAGAAGAGATTCGTAAAAAAATAACAATCGTTAATAAAGAAGCGATTGATAGAGTTCATGCAGAGGGGCGAGCTGTCATCTATGTAACACCACACTATTGTGCATGGGAGTTGGGAGCTGCCGGCCTTTCCATAGAGGTTGAGCCAATCGCGGCAGTCTATAAAAAACTTAAAAACAGAGTCTATGAACAGTGGCTTTTAGAAGCAAGAGCACGATTTGGCAATACAAATCTTGAAAAAACCAATGTTATCAAACCACTTATAAAACTTGTAAAAGAAGGAAAAGCCAGTGGTATTCTTATAGATACAAACATCAATAAAAAAGAGGGTGTTATGGTAGAGTTTATGGGAAAACCTTTACGTCAAACAGCAACACCTGCTTACTTGGCAAGAAAATTTAACGCTGCCATCATTCCTGCACATATTCGTACAGATGATGAAGAGAACTATACCATCATCTTAGGTGATGAGATAAAAGTCAATAAAACAGATGATCCACAAAAAGACATCTTAGAAGCAACACAAGCTCAGGCTGATTGGCTAAGCGATATTATCAGAAAAGAACCAAAATTTTGGTTCTGGCTACATCGCAGATGGAAAGGCGACAACCCAGAAATCTATAAAGATTAATCAATACCTGTTTTTGATTCACACTCTCTTGTTTGTGCTTCAAAGAGTTTTAAAATCGTTAAGAAAAATGCGGTAATTGCAGGTCCGAGTATCATGCCCCAAAATCCAAAAGTTGTAAGACCTGCGATAATCGCAAAGAAAATCACCAACTCATTCATCTTTGTATCATCTTCATTGAGCAGTTTTTTGTTTATCCATTTAATGATAAGTGGTTTTATGAAAGTATCTGCGACCATTGAGATAACAACAATGGAATAAAGAGCTATAAAGAGAGCACTTGCTGCATTTCCAAGAGCAAATTCATAGATCATAAACGGTAGCCACATCAATACACCACCAACGACCGGAATCAAAGATGTAAAACCATACATGATTCCAAACAATAGCCCGTTATAGCCCATAAAAGAGACTGCTATACCAAAAAGAGCACCCTCAAACATCGCAGTGGTAATGATAGAATAAAACACTACACTCATAACCGATGAAAGCTCACGGGCCAAAAGCGTAGACTCTTCTACTGACATCTGTAGTGTACGCTTTATAAAGGTCATAATAGTTTCACCGTTATACAAAGCAAAAAAGTAGAATACGACGACCAAGAAAGCATTTTTTAAAAATCCGGCACTAAAAGCACCTATTTTTGCAGCTATACTCAGAGCATTCGCTGTAATAGTATTTATATTAATAGTTTGAAATGAATCAGAAATATATGGCTTTAAAAAGAGTAGATATTCAGGAGGATTTTTTATAAGTCCATTGATATAATTTTCCACACGCTGCAAGGTATCTGGTTCTAAATGATTCAGCCATATAGTAAGTGAAGCCAAAAAATACCCAAGTGGTGCGAAAAAGAGCAATGCAAGTAAAAGACTTGAAAGCGAAGCTGCTAAAAATTTTGAGTGTAATTTTACTTCAAAATAGTCCTGAATAGTAGATGTAGAGACCGCCAAAAGTGCTGCAATTGTTATGACCATCAAAAATGGAGCATAAAGCAGGTACATCCAATAGAGTGATGTTGCAAAAAGTATAGCTATAAAATATTGTGGTTTCATCTAAAAAAGTGTCCCATCATTATTTACACATTTCATATTGAGAACATCATAGGTTGCCCGTGTTGCCTTGCGACCTTTAGCTGTTCTCTCCAAATATCCATTTGCGATTAAGTAAGGTTCTAGTACATCTTCCACTGTTCCCTCATCCTCACTCAGTGCTGCAGCAATTGTACTCAGTCCCATTGGACGACCATTTGAGCTTGCCAGTAGATTTAGAAGACGCAGGTCCATTTCATCAAAACCATGTGAGTTAATACCAAGCTCATCTAAAGCATATTTTGTACGTTCATGATTGATATGTTCTTCATCTGCAACCTCGGCAAAATCCCTTACACGACGAAGTAAACGCAGTGCTATACGAGGTGTTCCTCTGCTTCGTTTTGCAATTTCCAAAGCCGCATCATGAACGATCTCACGCTCCAGTTTTGCTGATGCCTGCTTGATGATTTCTGCAAGCTCTTCATGTGAATAGAAGTTCATACGAAAGCTCATACCAAATCTGTCACGCAGAGGATTTGAAAGCATACCGGCACGTGTTGTTGCACCAATGAGAGTAAATCGTGGCAAATCAATCTTTACTGTTTGTGCCGCAGGACCACTGCCGATGATAATATCAATACGATAATCCTCCATAGAGGAGTAGAGTATCTCTTCAACAGCAGGTGAGAGCCTATGAATCTCATCGATAAACAAGATATCACCCTCTTCCAAGTTCGTCAAAATTGCAGCCAAGTCCCCACTCTTTTCTATCATAGGAGCCGCTGTTACTTTAATATTTGAGTTCATCTCATTAGCAATGATAAGTGCAAGTGTAGTTTTCCCAAGTCCAGGAGGTCCATAAAAAAGGACATGGTCAAGTGCTTCATCTCTCTTTTTACTTGCTTCTATAAAGACAGAGAGATTTTTCTTAATCTGATCCTGACCGATATACTCACTCCAGGCATCAGGACGCAGTGTCTGTTCTGAACTTGCATCTTCTAATGAAAAAGTTTCAATATCTACAACTCTATCCATGGATAATTCACTCATTAATAGGTATGTTCTTTGGTAGGAAATTTTCTTGTTTGTACCTCATCAGCATACTTTGCAAGAGCATCTTTTACAAGCGATGCACTATCAAGATATTTTTTTACAAACTTTGGTGTGAACTCTTCAAAAAGTCCAAGCATATCTGAAAAAACAAGCACCTGTCCATCTACCTCATTTCCAGCTCCTATACCAATTACAGGAATGGATACAGCTTCAGCAACAGCTTTTGCTACATCTGCTTTTGTACCTTCAATGACCATACAAAATGCACCTGCATTCTCAACTGCTTTTGCATCTGCTATCAAAGAGTTTTTTTCTTCTTCACTCTTACCTTTTACCTTATAACCACCTTCACTACGTACAGACTGTGGTAAAAGACCAATATGCCCGCATACCGCTATACCATTAGATGTAAGGTATTCTATTGTCTCAGCTTTGTCAGCTCCACCTTCTATCTTTACACAGTCTGCCAAAGTCTCCTGAAAAACTCTTGTCGCATTTTCAAGCGCTTTTTCTTTTGTAGTATATGTTCCAAAAGGCATATCACAGATAACAAAACTGTTTTTGGCACCATTACAGACTGCATTTGTGTGGTATATCATCTGCTCTAAGCTTGTTGAGATAGTATCGCTTTTACCTGCAAAGCTCATATTCAGACTATCTCCTACCAAAATCATATCGGCACTCTCTTCAAAGAGCTTTGCAAAGAGTGCATCATAGGCTGTAATCATCACTAAAGGCTTTACTCCCTTAGCTTTTTTAATCGAAGATATTGTTATTTTTTTATTCATAGATGTATTTTAACCAAATATTGCTATAATTTGAACAATAATTGGAGTATTTGATGGGTATAAGAAGTGATTTAGATGCTAACTTTGATTTTGAAATTGTAGACGAGTTTCTAGACCACTACGCTATGATGGTAGAGAGCATGGAAGTTATGATAATTGATTTGCAAAAACCAAATATGTATGAACGCAGTACCAATGAGCTCTTCCGTGTCTTTCACAACATTAAATCTGCATCAGCCTATCTCAAAATTGTCCCAATGAATAAACTTGCCGCCTTTGTTGAAGATGAGCTTGAAGCTCTACGAAAACAAAAACCTCCAGTGAGTCAAGAAACTATTGACTGGCTCTTAAATATCAGCGATATGTTCGCAACATGGCAAGATGACTTTAAAATGGACAATGAACTTAGTAAAATCAAATACTCTCTACTTAAAATACCTGACTTGGAACAATAAATAGAAATGAAAAACAGTACAAAAAACTTAGTAGCCTATATCACATCAGGATATCCTGATAAAAACTTTAGCATTGACTTAGCATTAGCTCTTGGTGAAAATGGTGTAGACACACTTGAACTCGGTGTTCCATTTTCTGATCCGGTGGCAGATGGTCCTGCCATTGAAAACGCAAACCATAAGGCACTAGAGTTAGGTTTTAAATTTAAAGACCTTCTTGAAATATCTAAAGTAGTTGCACCAAAAGTTGATACATTATGGATGGGTTACTTTAACAGTTTCTACCAGCAAAATATGCAAGAGCTCATTCCTCACGCCAAGAGTCTTGGTGTCAATGGACTGATTATTCCTGATGTGCCATATGAAGAATCACTTGCCTACAAAGAGCTTTTTGATGCTCATGAGATGACAAATATCTCTTTTGTTGCCCCTACTGACTCAGAAGAGAGAATTGCAACAATAGTAAAAGATGCACAAAAGTTTATCTATATGGTAGCATACACCGGTATCACAGGTTCAGGTACAGCTGAAGACCTGCAACCATTCTTAGCATCTATCAAGAAATATACACAAACTCCTGTCTATGTCGGTTTTGGTGTCAATGAAAAAACTGCAAAAGAAAAAGTAAAAGGTGCAGACGGTGTCATCGTCGGGAGTGCTTTTATCAACATTCTTTTAGATGAACAACTCTCTAAAAGCCAAAAAATCACAAACTGTGCGAAGTTGGCAAAAAACATAAAAGAGCTGATCAACGAGTAATTTCAAAAAGCACTAAAAGTGTTTTTTGAAAGAGTGAGTCATTATCATCACTTACCATCAAAAATCTGTTTTTTCCTACTTTTGTTACTCCTTCAAAATTATCGATTTTCCATCCATTGTCAAACGAACTGCTAAAATTGGCACTAAAGGAAGTGAGTTAAAAGTTACTTTTTAAACACAAACCTTAAAAAATCAAATTAATTTTTGATAGACTCCATTTCATCTTTTTTGAAAGGAG
>NZ_JALCZL010000029.1:0-23681 GCF_039667035.1 Sulfurimonas sp. NWX79 | reverse complement strand
TGGTGCCTTTGGCAGTTGACACTAATGCCAAGTGGATGGATAGAAAATATGTTTCGTGGGAAAATTTGGAACATGATTGTGAAGTTGATGAGGAATTTACAGAAAATTTTTGACGCTATCAGAACATCAGAAGAGAGAATAAAATTTTAATGAAAAATTAGAGACCATGGGATAACCTGTAGCTGGAGTGATATTTAGAGTATATTAGATCAATTTGTCTTTTAATTTGGTGAAACCCGTTTTAAAAAATTTGAATTTACCATGAAATACTTATATTAAAATTTCCAGGGTTATCCCAAAATTTATTATATGTTATTTTATAGCCGTTTTGTTGTAGTTTTTTAATAATTAAAGAACGCATCATGTCTTGTTCTTGCCTATTTAATGGTTTTAATAAAGTTGCTATTTCTTTAGGAGCATTCATGAAAGTTATAGTTAAAGAATCATAATAACCTCCAGAAGCAATAGTTGAAATTTTTTTATTAAAAAATCGAATAAGACCATTATAAGCTTTTTTTCCATTTGGAGAAGTTAGAAGCTTTTTTTCCAATTTTCTAGTCTCTTTATTTGTGATTGCTCTGGCATCTTTAGCCTTTACTAAAGATGCAGCATTTGCAATACACAAACTACTTATTAATACAATTAAGAGATATTTTTTCATCTTTCTTCCTTACTGGCAGTTTAATGCATCTAGTTTTTTATACAAACTTATTTGCTGTAGTCCAGAGGACTTATCAATTTCTTGTTGTATTTTCTGACATTTTGCATCATGTTCCTTTTTCCTAATTAATGCAATTCTTATTTCTTGTTCCCGTTTTTCCTGCTCAAGCTTTTTTTGAAGTGCTATTTTTTGTTGTTTTTCTTCTTCAAGTTTTTTACGTTGTAGTGCTATTTTCTTTTGTTTTTCCTGCTCAAGTCTTTTTTGAAGTGCAATTTCTTTTTGTCTTTTTAGTATAAGCTCTTTTTGTACAGCAACTAAATCATTATCATTAACAGCAGCTAAAAACACTTCTTCATCAAATGATTTTACAACAGCAGCGCTCCCCGTTACAATATTTGTTCCAAGGCTTGCTACAGTACCAAAAACATTCACAATAGCACTCTCAACCCCATCGCCCACAGTCGTTGTATAAAAAGAGCTGTTACATTTAACATAATCATTCTTATCTGTAGAGAGCATCAACGAATGCTGGCATGTGATACTCTTGGTATTAAATATAGGGCTAAATCCCTGATCTGTAATCTTTACAACATCATATTTTTTATAATCTATACCCTTTAAACTTTTTAAAAGCTTTATATATTTGCCATCTTGAATCAGTGCATATGATAAGAAGACTCCTTTATTTGTAATTGTGGAAATAGTATTTGTAGCAGGTTTAGGTTCTTTATCTGCACAACCTGACACTAAAACAAATATTGCGATGATAGTTATATTTCTAATAAAATTCAATTAACTCTCCAAACAATTATGTTCTATAGAACATTTATTCAAAATTCTATCTACTATAAACTTATACAAAACTTTACCTATAGGACATATTATAAATTTAGTAGATTTTACAGATGAAGAATTAGAAATCTTTTATAAAACTATCGGTGAGAATGTCAGAAGAGAGCGTAAGAAAAAAAATGTTACTCAAATGCAGTTAGCACTTGCCATCGGGCATAATTCGGTGGGACATATTGCCAAAGCTGAACTGTACAAGTATGAAAAACATTTTAGTTTAGAACAGCTCTATAAAATTGCAAAAGTCTTAGAAATTAATCTCCACCAACTTATTCCCTAGTAGTTCTATAAGCTGCTTATTTTTATCTCACATTTTCCTTGAAATACTCTTTGTTTAAATCTTTCAACAAGTCTGATTCTAAAACCTTTTGAGCTTCAAATGTTGCATAGCTGTCCGGTCTTGGATCATTATGCATTTCAATTGTAAAACCAATTGCTCTATGGGTAACTTGACCGCCAGTTAAAGTGGCTTGTCTGCGCTCATAAATTATATGATCACAATGATTGTTATGGATATCTGCGGGTGCAAGACTTGTCATTACTTTAAAACTATTCTTGCCGCTATCACATGCATCATACGCTTCTTTTAAATTGTGCACATTACGATCATGATATTGTTCAATCAACTCTTTTGGTTCAATAATTGTAAAGTATTTATAGCCATTATCTATTGTAGTTTGTGCAGCAGTAGCAAAAGCATAAAGATAGTTGGTTCTAGTTATATTACCTACATTAATTAAACCTAGTGATGTGGAATCTTGATCAACCTTTATATATGCTATTGGCTTGTTTTGTGATTTTTTTCTCAATTTTTGTATAGTAATTTGCTTTAACAGAGCACCCTGAAAATACTACACTTCCTAAAATAACCGCCGATAGCAATACTGTTTTTTTTAACATTTTTTTCTCTCCTATTATTTTTGTAAATTGATTATAACAAATATGTCCGAAGCATGTAATAACCATTTTGCTGCAAAACTATAAAAGGTTTTTTCCCTAACCCCCTCTAATATTACTTCGTTTTGCAAAAAATCTGTACATTAAAGCTTCTATTTTGCTATATTTTTAATAAAAATTTGGAGTGTTGGAATGGCAATATTATTAGAGAAAGTTAAAGAAAAAAGAGTGAATTATCTGATGATAATTTTGCAAAACGCAGTGAGAGGGAATAAATAATATGAGTGAAATAAAACCATATTTTCATAATCATTATGACATAGTTTCTCTCTTTAGAGAAAAGGAAAATGTGACTGATTTTTTAATATTTTTTCTTGATGAAAGTGTTGAAATTTCTAAAAAAATAAAAGAGAGCGGTGAGAAAAAACCATATCCTTTGATATTTAACTCAAAGGGGTTTACGCTCTCTTTTGATTATCAGTATTATATCTATATATTGGCTAAATGGGTTGTAAAGAGAACAGGAGAGAATGCAGATTTTAAAAAAGTAATCAATGCTTTTGCAATACTTCAGAGCAACTCTAGCGCAAAGAATATCACTAAAACAAAGAGCAATAAAAAGAAGTTTTTATCTTTGTTTATGACAGAATTTATCGGCATATTAACGAATAGAAATAAGTTTCTTGATGGTAATCCAAACGAGAGAAAAGTTTATATTCAAACCTATCCTTCTTGGGTTGAAACACTTATAGAACACAGTGGAAATATATATGCTTTTAATCAGGTTATGATAGATAAAGTACAGGTTGAATATTATATTGATGATTATGAAATCAGGCTGAAGAATATGTTTGAGTATATTCATGAAAACGATATTGAGCAAGTTGCATTTGGGAAGAAAAATTGTGCATCTTATCTTCAGAAATTCAATCTGAAGAAAGAGTATTACTTCACAATAACCGATGAGTTTCTACACCATGATGTTGATTTGATTGGGAAGAATTTTAATGTTTAATGTTTTTTTAAGAATATATAGCTATTTTCTTATTGAAATAATATAAACCATAATTATATAAAGTTTATATAAACCATATATGGTTAAACGAGATTAATGTGCGCGCGAGGAATTTAAATGATAAAAACTTTAAATTTTAGATCGGAAATTTAAAGCCATAAATAAAAAATTACAAATTTTTAAATATATTTGAGCACTAATAATAGCCGTTATAGCGTTTTAACCTCTAATCTAATCAAAGGGTTAGGTAAAGAGAGTTTATTGGCGAGAGAGGTGTTTATGTGCTGATTTTGAGCAATTTTGGTTGGTACTCATATTATTCTGTAGTCTACTCTTATAATATTTTTCATAATATTGACAATTAGGCGGTATTCGCCTATAATATAAAAAATCAAATAGGTAGGTAGGATTATGACACAACAACAAATAAGTAAACTACTTGATATACCAGATAGAACGCTTAGAGATTGGAAGAAAAATAGACACAGACTTTATAATCTACTGGAATCCTTAGAGTATGATGAAGCAAAAGCAAAAATTAATGCGGTGGATATTCATGATGTAATTATATTTAATCCAAGAAAATATTCTCATAATCTTTTTTGGCAGACAAATGAGAAAAGTGAACAAAAAGTCTATGCTATTATCTCAAACTATCTCTCAACAATGAACAAAGATGATATACAAAAATTATGTGATGAATTTGGTAAAAATCTAGTTAAAAGTGTATTAAAAGATAAATACAAAATAATGTATGAAAAAGGATATATGGCTATTAGTGGAATAGATATACCGCTGAATGGAAAATATGAGGAAAATGAGATCTATAAAGAACTACTTGGTATGATCAATGACTGTTAATGTTAAACAGGTTTTAGAAAAAATATATAATAATGAAATATTTGATGATGAGTTGTACTTCACAGGTGGTACAGCTTTGGCTTATTATTTAAACCATAGAATTTCAGAAGATATTGATATAGTTTCACTCTCTAGTTTAAAGCATAAAATAATCATACCAAATATGAATTTACTAGGCGCTACAAAACTTCACGATGAAAATATAGCAGCTCTAAGAATGGCAGGACTATTTCCTGATGAGTATATGATGAAGTTTGTGTTAGATAATGTAAAAATAGAATTCTTTCAAGCTAACAGATCTATTCAGCGAGAGATTTTAAAAAATGCCACTTTTAAAAAATTTGAAAATTCAAAGCTTAAAATACTCGACGTTAAATCAGTTGCCAAATTAAAAATTATAGCACTGATAATGAGAGATAAACCAAGAGACTTATTTGACTTTGGAGTTATTTTAGAACATAACATACTTACACAAGATGAGGTTGTTGATTTATTCTTAAAAGTTAATAGTAAAATGTCTTCTATGAACAAGATCGTTACTTTCCTTCAATCCAAAAAAGAGCCTAAAGATGACGAAGCAGTTTATTCAAGTGAGACCGATAGGGTTGATTTGAGTTTTGAGGAAATAAAATTAAAAGTTTTTGAGCAGATGATATAATACTCTATTTTATTATAGTGGTCTAAAAAACAAACAAATTTTTTAAAGTACATAATATGCAAAAGAATTAAAAGAGAGGGGGGGGGGTTTTTTAATGAGTTTTACAAATACAGCATCGTTTATATGGTCGGTGGCAGATCTGCTTCGAGGAGACTATAAACAGTCCGATTATGGAAAGGTGATTTTACCTTTTACTCTGCTTCGCCGACTTGAGTGTGTGCTAGAGCCAACGCGTAAGGCAGTTTTGGATGAGTATGAAGCAAGAAAAGATTTAGGGATCCCATTAGAAGTATTTTTGACTAAGAAATCTGGACAGAGCTTTTATAACACCTCTAAATTTTCCCTTAATACTCTCTTAGCAGATCCTACTAACTTAAAAGCTAATCTTGAACACTATATCGCTGATTTTTCAGCTAATGCGCGAGAGATATTTGAAAAGTATAAGTTTCATGAGCAGTTAGAGTATCTTGATGAATCAAACCTGCTTTATCAGATAGTACAAAAGTTTGCCAATGTTGATCTACACCCAGACACCATCTCTAACCATGAAATGGGGCTTGTGTTTGAAGAGCTCATTCGCCGTTTTGCAGAGGCTTCCAATGAGACAGCAGGAGAGCACTTTACCCCAAGAGACATTGTACGCCTTACCACTGCACTGCTTTTCATCGGTGATGATGCGGTACTTACAAAAGCGGGAGTGGTGCGAAGTTTGTATGACCCGACCGCTGGAACAGGAGGGTTTTTAACAAGTGGGAGTGAGTATGTCCATGAGCTTAACCCCGATGCAAAGCTTGTAACCTTCGGACAGGAACTCAACCCCGAATCGTATGCAATATGTCGTGCCGATATGCTCATCAAAGGGCAGGCAGTAGAGAACATCAAATATGGAAATACCCTCAGTGATGATCAACTCCCTTTAGAGAAATTTGACTATATGCTCTCCAATCCTCCTTTTGGTGTTGAGTGGAAAAAGGTTGAAAAGGTCATAAAAGATGAGCATAAGCTAAAAGGTTACAATGGCCGTTTTGGCCCAGGGCTGCCTCGTGTGAGTGATGGCTCACTCCTTTTTTTGTTGCACCTTATCTCTAAAATGCGTCCAGTGGACGAGGGTGGAAGTCGTATAGGTATTATCTTAAACGGTTCACCTCTGTTTACGGGAGGTGCTGGAAGTGGTGAGAGTGAGATACGCCGCTATGTTTTAGAAAATGACCTTGTTGAAGCGATAGTTGCTATGCCTAATGATATGTTTTTTAACACAGGTATCGCCACATACATTTGGATACTCTCTAACCATAAAGATGCATCAAGAAAAAATAAAGTAGCGCTCATAAATGCAAGCAACATGGGTGAGTCTATGCGAAAATCACTTGGAAGTAAACGAAAGTTTCTAAGTGAAGAAAGCATAGAGGAGATAACCCGTATCTATGGAGGGTTTGAGGGCTCAAAAGTGTGTAAAATCTTTGATACAAAAGAGTTTGGATACCGTCGCATTACAGTTGAGCGACCCTTGCAGCTGAGCTTTTTCCCACATGATAAAGAGAGGTTGGAATCGCTACAAACGGATAAAGCTTTTAAAAAGTTAGATGAGGCTTTACAAAGTGAGATTTTAGAAGCACTCAAAAATATAGAAGCAGATAAAATAAGTTCACGCAATGAGTTTATAGAGCTTTTAGGTGTTAAACTCACAGCCTCACAGCTAAAACTCTTACAAAAACATCTAAGTGAGCATGATGATGAGGCAGAGTTGTGTAGAGATAAAAAAGGTAATTTAGAGCTAAATCCAGAGCTTAGAGACTATGAGAATGTTCCACTAAGAGAGGATATCTATGAGTATTTTGAGCGAGAAGTAAAACCTCATGTACCACTGGCTTGGATAGATGAGAAAAAATGTGATGCAAAAGATGGCAAAGTAGGTATAGTCGGGTATGAAATACCATTTAACAGGTACTTTTACGAGTACAAGCCGCCACGAGCATTAGAAGAGATAGATGCAGAACTTGAAATACTCACTAAAGAGATAATGGAGATGCTTCGTGAGATATAGAGAGGTGATATTGCACTACTTAAGAAACCATTTACCGTATACGGTGTATACTTTCAGTAAGAATACTCCTCAAGCCTCTTTACAATGCTCACCCCGAGGAGTTGACCTATGAACGATTCTTCCAAAATCACTTTTTCAAAGCCCTTTTTAACAATATCCCAACAAATAGCACAATTAAAATCTCGTGGTATGCTTTTTGATAATGAAGAAAAAGCAGCACATTATCTTGAAAATTTAAACTATTATAGATTGAGTGGATATTGGTTGATATTTGAAAAAGACCATGCTACACATGAGTTTAAAGAGGGTACTACCTTTACTAGAGTGATAGATCATTATGTTTTTGATAGAGAATTACGACTGCTTATGCTTGATGCCATAGAGCGGATTGAAGTTTCTGTCCGTAGTAGATTAGCTTATGAACTCTCTCAAAAATATGGTTCGCATCCACACCTTAACTGTGATATTTTTCATCCTATAACGGCATATACAAAAACACTAACAAAATTAAAAAGTGAAATAGATAGAGGCAAAGAGCCTTTTTTAAAACACTTTAAAGATAAATATCGTG
Source organism: Sulfurimonas sp. NWX79 (assembly GCF_039667035.1). Lineage (NCBI taxonomy): Bacteria > Pseudomonadati > Campylobacterota > Epsilonproteobacteria > Campylobacterales > Sulfurimonadaceae > Sulfurimonas > Sulfurimonas sp. NWX79. The sequence goes on along the minus strand of NZ_JALCZL010000029.1, from coordinate 16,125 downwards.
AAGATTTGCCACCACTATGGGCAAGTGTAGAGTTAATGTCACTCGGTCAAGTCTCAAATTGGTTTAGCTGTATAAAGCACAGACAAGATAGACAACTCATAGCAAAACATTATGACTTGGATGAAACAATTTTAGTATCTTTTTTACATCACCTTACCATCATACGAAACATTTGTGCACATCATGGAGTTTTATGGAATAAAACATTAACAGTAGAGCTTAAAATACCAAAAAAATATGAATCCAACTATAATACAGTACAGAGAAAAAAGCTATATAATACATTTGTAATGACAGAGCATCTGCTAAGCATTATCTCTCCAACAAATAGTTGGTCACAGAAGTTACTGGAGCTTATAAGCAAGTATGAGATAGACACTTCCATGATGGGGTATAAAGATGTATAAATATAAACCATATCCGAAATATAAAGATAGTGGGGTTGAATGGTTGGGGGAAGTTCCTAGTTTATGGGATACTATTCAATTCAGAAGAATAACAAGTTTGCAACAGGGGTTACAAATATCTCAAGAAAGTAGATTTCCTGAAGGTAATGATACAACAATAGAATACATTACCATTAAAGCATTGCATGCAGGTAACGAACGAAAGAACAAAGAATATATTAACAAGCCGTCTATCCGAGTTCAATGTGATATAGATGATGTTCTTTTGGCGAGAACAGGAGCAACAGGAGAAGTAGTTACTAATGTTAAAGGTGTTTTTCATAACAATTTCTTTAAGATAAATTATGATAGAAAAAGAATATTAAGAAACTACCTTGTTTATCTGTTGAAGGTAAAAGAGTTGAAAAATCATCTTTTAATGTTAGCTGGTACTACAACAATTCCAGACCTTAATCATGGTGCATTTCTGGGAACAGTAATTCCACTACCATCATTAGAGAAACAACAAATCATAACCAACTATCTCGACAAAGCCACAGCAAAAATAGACACCCTCATCCAAAAGCAGACAAAACTCATAGAGCTTCTGCGTGAGAAACGCCAAGCCCTCATCTCTACAGCCGTAACGCGTGGATTCGATAGCAGTGTAGCGATGAAAGATAGTGGGGTTGAGTGGTTAGGGGAGATTCCTGAGCATTGGGATACCCATAGAATTGATTGGGTCAATACAATTGTTAGAGGAAATACAGGTTTCAATAAAGATGAGTTACTCGACAATGGAAAGTATGTAGCCTTACAATATGGAAAGACATATAAAGTTGATGAAGTTAATGAAACATTCAAATTTTATGTAAATGATGAATTTTACAAATTAAGTCAAGTCGTGCATCATGGCGATACAATTCTTATATCAACCTCTGAAACTGTTGAGGATTTAGGACACTCTTGTTTTTACAATAGAGATGATTTAGGGCTAATAGGTGGAGAACAAATCTTATTGAAACCAAATACTAAATTAGTATTTGAAAAATATTTATATTACTGTTCAAAAATATTCTCCAGTGAACTAAAAAAATATTCTACAGGTTTAAAAGTATTTAGATTTAATATTGATGATTTGAAAAATATATTTATTTCACTACCTTCATTACAAGAACAAGAAGAAATTGCAAATTATATAGACGACAAAACATCAAAAATAGACATCCTCATCACCAAAGCTACCAAAGCGATAGAACTCCTAAAAGAGAGAAGAACAGTACTGATTAGTGCTGTAGTTACTGGAAAAATTGATGTGAGATAGTTTAATGAGTAAAGTATGTAATATAGAGGGTTATGCTAAATGCCCGTTACCAGCACATAAACATCATGATGAATGCATATTACATTGTTCTAAAGAAGATGCTCAATATGATTATCATAAGGCATGGGAAGATTTAGATCTATTTAAAAAAGAACTTTTAAATTATATTTTAGATGCTCTTTTTTCTTATAAAAAAGAGGATGAAAAACTCAATAGAGAAAATGTATCTGCTTATTTAAGAGATGAACTACCTATTGATGAATCTTTAGAAGCAAAAATAAAAGATGTAACAGTAGTATTTAATCATATTGCTTTTCCTGTGTATGATGAGAGAGACAGTTTTAACTATATTCCGATATTGCAAAAATTAGGGAAAATTCACTTTAATTATTGTAAATTTTATGTAGCATGGATGGAGCTACCAGAGGTAGAAGTGTATTTTCAAGATTGTGAGTTTTATGACTGTTGGAACTTACAAAATTATGCAATGCTTGAAAATGTAGATAATGTAATCTATCAAGGGTGTGATTTTCAAGATAGCGTAAGTTATGCAAGTGGTGAGGAGAATATTTACTTAGATTATTCTCAATTTATGGATTGTTCTTTTTCAGAGCTTGAGTTTGCAAACAGTGTTTTTAAGAAGCCTTTATTTCAAAACAGTACTCATTTTAAGGGAAGTAGTATAGAAAAACTTTCCTTTCAAAAATGCACACACGAAGCAGAGTTTACTTTTAAACAGATTGAGATAGAATACTTTGACATTAACAAGTGTGTCTTTAAGAGTAAATTTGAGATGGAAAAAGTGACTACCCACGAGACGAGAATCATGTATAGCTCTTTTGAATCAATTTTGGAATTATTAAATTGTACTTTTGCTGAGTTTTTTATGTATAAAACTACTTGTGATGCCTTTGCCAGTTTTGAGTTTTCAAAGTTTGGTTCTTTTAATCGCAAAGAAGCTGCAAGTGTTAAGTTTGAGTATGTAACTTTTAGAGACTTTGTAAATTTCAGAAGTGTTATCTTTAATGGAGGTTTGCAACTCAGCAGAGCATATTTTAAAGAGTATCCAAACTTTTTATATGCAGATATTAACAGTGACAATACTGATGTAGAGACCTTTAGGATTATAAAACACTCATTTGATAAGGTTGGTAATACGACTGAAGCAAACAGATATTTTGCATTGGAGATGGATAAGCAAAAGAAAGAGACTTCATTTTGGAATCATCCTGAGAAAAAGATCATTTTATTTTTAAATAGAATATTTTCAGATTATGGGCAAAGTTATTTATTGCCATTTGTATGGTTATGTATACTTACAATAGCATATGCACTAACACTGGATTTTGCAGAAACTTTTACAATAAAGGAGTTCTTTCCAAACAATTATCAACAAATTCAGAGTATAATTAATAATATGAATCATTTTGCTAAAAATATTATCCCCTACCAAAAATTTTTAAAGGAAGGTATGGAGTTTGTTAGTTTAATATTTTTATTGTTCTACACAGTTTTTATCTATCATTTTATAGTGGCTGTTAAAAGACGAACGAAGAGATAAGGGATAGAAATGCCAAATTTTGAAGATACAGAACCATTATTAAGTGCTAATACAAGGGAATATGTTGGTGATACTGTATTTTCGAATGATAAACTAGATAGAAGAAGATTGGCGGAACAACTTACAGGATACTTAGAGCGATTAAGTGATGGTTCAGTTTTGGCTATTGATGCTCCTTGGGGTGAAGGGAAGACTTGGTTTGGGAAAAACTGGAATAAACATTTACAAGATTTAGGGCATAAGACAATTTATATTGATGCATTTGAACAAGATTATATAGAAGATCCTTTTGTTCTTTTGAGTTCTGAAATTTTAGAGTTGATTGAAGAAGACTCCCTACAGGATAATCTTAAAAAAAATAGTATTGCCGTTGCAAAAGCTTTGCTCCCAACAATAGGAAAGATAGCTATTAATGCAGGTGGAAAATTTTTACTAGGAACAACAAATATTTCAGATGAAATCCGAGAAGTTGCTAAAACTGGAACTTCTCATTTTGCTGAATTAGCAAGTAGTCTTATAGAAGATAATTTAGAGTCATATTCTCAAGATAAAGTAGCGATGAAAGAGTTCAAAAAAAACTTGGCTGACTTTGCAAATATACAAGATAAACCTATAGTGATTTTTATTGATGAACTAGACAGGTGTAAACCAGACTTTGCAGTTAATGTAATTGAAAGAGTTAAACATTTTTTTGATGTCCCTAATGTTATTTTTGTTTTATTGCTCAATAGAGAGCAACTAGAAAAGGCTGTCAAAGGAGTATATGGCCTTGAAACTGATGCTAGTGCATATTTGGGTAAGTTCGTTAATTTCTTTTTTACTCTACCTAAGCCTATAATAGATGGATTAAATAGTGAACATAAATTGAATGCATTCATCCATCTAACAATGCAAAAGTATAAATTTAAACGACAAGGCGATGAGCATGACGCTTTTATTAATCATTTGAAAATATGGGTAAAATATTTTAATATGTCATTAAGAGATATTGAAAAAGCAGTTGCATTGTATGCTTTTGCAAATAATTCTAATGTAATGCTAGTATATTTAATATCTTTAAAACTTATGAAACCAAGACTATATAAAAAAATTGTTCTGGATGATATAAAGGCACATCAAGAGGCAAAAGAAATTCTCGAAAAGTTCTTACATAATGATGAAAATAGTAGCTATTTAAAGCTTTATATCCAATGGCATGAAGCGTATATAAATAAATGGACTAATCTTGGAGAAAGATTTAAGGAGGTTTTGCAATCTTTTCATAGATATTCTTATAATCCAGATTTACTATTATCCGAACTTGCAAAAACAATAGACTTGAGTATAGAATGATGCAAAAAACATATAACACCATCAACCAAAACCAACTTCGTATAAAAGGGAGCCTATCAAAAAACATAGAGAAAAAAAGAGTAGTTTTTGATATGGAATCAACTATTGAAGAGTGGTTCGAAAAATTAGATAAGATAAACAAAGATTTACTTCATGCTCTGCAAGATAAAATAAACCCACTCCTTAACCAAAACTATGCGGATGAAAAAGAGGCGGATGGAAAAATATCGCATGCTTTTTGGTATTTGGGAAAAGAGATAGATAAGCTTATAAAAGTGTATGAAGATATAGAGTGTTTTTATGCTGATGATTTTAGCGAAGAACAAGAGGTAGTAGATGCCTTTGTTTGTATCTGTTCTGTAATGCTTAAAGAGTTGTTATTATTACATGTAAACATCAAAGATGCCCTGCAAAACACCCCAGAAGATGCAAAAATAGAGTATGCACCAGATATTCAAACCCAGATAGAGTTTATACAAAAATATCAAGCTCAATCTGCACAAACTTCAAGCACTTCTGATTGGCTACTACCATTAGCAGCTGCTTTTGGAGTTGGATTTATGTTGGGAGGGGAGTAAAAGTATGAGATGCTATCAATATCAAACAGATAGACTGGTAGAATTGGACTCTAAAGGGTTACAAGAAGATGAATGAAAAGAGATTTGATGTAATAAAAAAATTTATTTTAAAAAAAAGGTATGGGCATAAAAAAAGCCAGCCATAACAGAGTGACATAAAGTCCTCTGACAGAGGAGCTGGCGTTTGTGACAGTACAATTGTAACAGTATACGGCTTAAGAAATAATAAACATTTTGATGTTAAACAAGTTATAATAAAGCACGGAAGATGGGGAGAGATGATGAGTAAACACAAAGAGATAGTTTTTGAAGATGAGATAGTAGAGTATTTGACTTCACATGAGTGGCTACAAGGGGAATCAAGTGGATATGATAAAGAGTTGGCACTTTATAAAGAGGATCTCTTGTCCTACATTAAATCAACTCAGGCAGAGGCATACGAAAAATTTGCTTCTCGTAACAAAACCAATACCGATGAACTCTTTTGTCAATTTATAGCAAAAGAGTTAGATAAAAAAGGCTCTTTGTATTGTTTGAGACATGAACTTAAAAATATCAATGCCCGTTTTAAACTTACTCAATTTAAACCAGACCTTTACTCTCCTTTGCTCAATGAAAACTATGATAAAAATATTCTGCGCGTAGTGCGCCAGGTATATTATTCCACACAAAATAAAAACTCTATAGATTTGGTTCTATTTTTAAATGGTATCCCTTTGGCTACTGTAGAGCTAAAAACGGACTTTACCCAAAATGTGCATGATGCTATCAACCAGTACAAACGCGACAGGCTCCCAAAAGGTGAAAAGCTCTTAGAGTTTAACAAGCGTACATTAGTACATTTTGCAGTGAGTACCGATGAAGTTTACATGACAACAAAACTCGATGGACAAAAAACATTTTTCTTACCGTTTAATAAAGGCAAGGATGGTGGAGCAGGTAATCCACCAAACCCAAACGGTTACGCAACATCGTATCTTTGGGAAGAGATTTTTTCTAAAGATGTATGGCTGAATATCTTTGCGAAATATATCCATCTACAAGTAAAGTATGAAGAGGATTTTAGAGGAAGAAAGCAGAAAAAAGAGACACTCATTTTCCCTAGGTACCATCAGCTTGATGCTGTTTCAAAACTGCTTAACGATGCCAAAGAAAAAGGGTGTGGGCAAAAGTATCTCATACAACACAGTGCAGGGAGTGGAAAGTCCAACTCCATAGCATGGCTCTCCCATCAACTCTCATCTTTGCATAATGATGAAAACAGAAGAATTTTTGATAGTGTGATAGTGATTACCGATAGAACGGTGCTAGACTCCCAACTTCAAGAGACCATCTCACAGTTTGAACACAAAGAGGGAGTTGTAGTTCGCATCAATCGTGAGATGGGAGAAGGGAGCAAAAGCGAACAGCTGGCAAGTGCACTGGAGGGTGGAGCTGCAATTATCATTGTAACTATTCAGACTTTTCCATTTGTGCTTGATGCTATACGAAAAAGAGCAACACTCAAAGAGAGAAATTTTGCTATCATAGCAGATGAAGCACACTCAAGCCAGACAGGAAAAACAGCAAAGGAACTTAAAGAGGTATTGGCAGTTGAGCAGATAGATGAAGATGAAGAGCTAAGTGCTGAAGATATACTCACTGCAACCTTAGAAGCTAGGACAAACAATAAAAATCTAAGCTACTTTGCTTTTACTGCTACTCCAAAACCAAAAACCTTACAGATGTTTGGCACACTACCAAATCCAGACTTGCCACCGAGTAAGGATAATACTCCAGAGCCGTTTCATCTTTACACGATGCAACAAGCGATAGAGGAGGGCTTTATCCTTGATGTATTGGCATCATACACTACTTACGATATGGCATATAAACTTGCAACCAGTGAAAATAAAGAGGTCGATACAAAAAAAGCGAAAACTCGTCTTGCAAAATGGGTGCGACTGCACCCTTACAACATTGCTCAGAAAGTAGAAATTATTATAGAACATTTTAAAGAGCATATAGCACATCTACTTGATGGTAAAGCAAAAGCAATGGTAGTAACGAGTGGAAGAAAAGAGGCTGTTAGGTATAAACAGGCATTTGATGGCTACATACAAGAGCATGGTTATGAAAATTTGCGTGCCATGGTTGCATTTTCTGGCAAAGTGGAAGATGAAGGAGTGGAACATACAGAAGCTTCAATGAATCCAGAACTAAAAGGGCGTGATATGCGTGATGCCTTTGATAGTGATGATTATCAGGTGATGATAGTGGCAAATAAGTTTCAAACAGGATTTGATCAGCCAAAACTTTGTGCGATGTATGTCGATAAGAAACTCCAGGGTGTCGAGGCTGTACAGACACTCTCACGCCTTAATCGTACATACCCAAATAAGAGTCAAGTTTTTATACTTGATTTTTATAACAAAGCTGAAGATATAGAAGAAGCTTTTGCTCCATACTACAAAAAAACAACACTCAATGATGTGACTGATCCAAATATGATATTTGATTTACAACTCAAGCTTGAAAACTACCACATATTTACTCCACAGGAGGTAGAACAATTTGCATTTGCTTTTTTTGATCCAAATGGTACACAAGCAGCACGTAGTGCAGCAGTAAAACCAGCAGCAGATAGATTTAAAGGCAGATATAAAGAGGCTTTAGAGGAATTACAAGATGCTGGGGAGGCATTAGAGAGAGCAAAAGTAAATGGCGATAGCAGTGGTGAACATAATGCTGAGCTTGAAATTGGCAGAGCAAAAGAGAAAAAAGATGCACTAGAGCTGTTTAAAAAGGATTTAGGTACATTTGTAAGGATGTATGAGTTCTTATCGCAAATAGTTGATTATGAGGATGCTGAGCTCGAGAAACTGAGTGTGTATGCTAGAGGATTGCTGCCAAACCTAAAAGTACTTGATTTACAGGAAGATATTGATCTAAGTAGCGTTGAGATGACACACTTTTCACTCAAAAATAAAAAAGTGCAAAAAATTAATCTAAAAGATGGAACACTTGAGCCTGAAAACCCAGGTGAAGGAAAGTCAAAAGAGACAAAAACAGATCCTTTAAGTATGATTATAGAGAAAATGAATGAGCTCTTTTCTGGAGATCTCACAGACCAAGATAAAATAAACTATATTAACACTGTAAAAGACAAAGTGATGGAGAATGATGCTGTAATGCAACAACTTCAAACAAATTCAAAAGAACAAGCAATGCTTGGAGATTTTCCTGTAGCTGTAACAGATGCAATTATCGGTACAATGGATGTGCATAACACCTTGGCAACGCAAGTACTGAGCGAAGATAAGGTTCAACAAGGGTTTGCTAAATTGATACTTGATGTTATTTATAAAGAGATAAACATAGAAAGGGCAATGAAGATTTAATATTATGTCAAATATATAATAGTATACTATAAAAAAGGGTACTTGATTATGAATGAATTAATGCAGTTTTTAAAAGATGATACCAGAAGATTACTGGAAATTACTCAAGCAACATGGATAAAGAGAGTCTATACTGAAAATGGAATTCTTTTTGAGTGCGAAAATGCTAAAGAAGGTAAAGGAACCACACTCAATACTTATGATAAAAAAGCAGATGTACTGGAGTGGTACGAACAACTATGAGTATAACTTTTTCAAAAAAAGAAAAAGAAGCAACAAAAGCACTCTTTGAAAAAGCCAAAGAGAATGATTACAGTCGTTTAATAAATCGTATTAGAAATACAGAAATAAAAGACCCTACGGATGTTTGGAAATTAAGAGATATGTTAAATCTCGCAGCAAAAGAGTTTGACGCTAAATATGATTACAGATACTCCATTATGCTAGATAATTTTATAACTTTTCTTTTAGAAGATCTTATTTCTCTAAAAGACTTAGAGTTTCTTTCAAGTGAAAAATTTCAATATATAAAAAATAATATACAAAAAATTATTAGTTCATTAAGAGAGAAAAATTTGGGTGGTCTTGTAGTTAAAGAAGAGTTTATAAATATAGATAAGAAAGAGTTGCAAGTACCAATTCTTGATCAAATGGATACTTTTTTAAATGGTATAGATGAGAAAGGTCTAAAATTAACTACCAAAGGAAAGCTTCCGACAGCTTTGGTAAAAGAGATTAGTTTGGTTAATCCATCTTATGAGGATCAAAGATTTTTAAAGTTCACCAAACGCTTTATTGAAGATGAATCGATAAGTGCACAAAGAGCTAGAGTTTTAGCAAAAAATCTAAAACTTATAAAAACTTCTAAAAATAGACTCTTTCTTACCCAAAAAGCAAAAGCATATCAAGCACTTAAAGCGAGTGAAAAGTTTATTGTTCTGTTTGATAGCTTTTTATCACTTAATCTTGGTTACTTTGATGGGATGGATAATTTTGATTTGTTAAATGAGTTAGCACCGCTTTATCTGAATGCTATTGCGCAAGAGAAAAAAGAATATCGCAGTACTGCAAGCTATAATGATCTTTTTTTTAGTAAATATCCTCAATTAGAGATGTCAGTGCTTCTAGAACTTTTAAAAACTACAAATATCAGACTCCAGGATGGTGAGCTTTTAGATTCTCAAGAGATGATGCAAAAAGTTACAAAAAGAGAACTTGTCCATTATGTTGAGCTTCGATTGTTTAAACGATTCTTCGCACTCTTTGGGTTACTTGAAGAGAGAGGAGATAGATTTAACAAAGAGAAAAAAGAGTCTGAACCATACGAAGCACAAAAATCTTCCCTCTTAGAGAAATTTCTTAAGATAGAGGAACTTGCAAATAAAGATCATCTTCTTACTAAAAAATTGGTACATACACTCAAAAAAGATATTCAAGACAAAAATCTAGATATAAACACTCTATTTCATGACTTTGTATACCTTATGAGCACTTTAGCAAACCATCCATTTCCACCAACATCTCTTGTAGTAGAAGATATTATAAAGCAAAAGATGATAATAGGCACACAGGCTGAAAACCAAACAAAACTTTATACAACACTCTACGAAGGTTTAAAAACTGCTGTATTGCTTTTTACCCAATACGCAACTGCTTCACACAAAGAGCAACTTATGAAGCAGTTTCAAGAGTTTATCGAAGCAGTAGCTCTTTTAATAGACAGTAATAAAAAGCCATTTTTAATCTATAAAGAGTTTGAGGCTATTCCCCTCTTTTTATTAGAGCTTCTCTCCAAAGAGTATGGTGTAGATATCACAAAGGGTAATCCGGATGAAATAATTGAGCAACATTTTAATAAAGAGGTTGCTGAGGATATTGAGATGGTTTTTGGGCATTTGAGTGTGCTACAAAAAGAGTCTAAAAAACTCAAACGCACTACAAAAGATTTTAAACAACTCATTCAAGATACTGTCCGCTCTTATATCTTAGCAATTTTTTCACTCTATACTTACAAACTTGAAAACAGAATAATGCAAAATGATGAAAAACTACCAACTCCAAAAAATGATGGATTTTCAGAGAAGATATTTGAGTTTAAAATAACACTACTGGGTATTGATAATCCTACGATATATAGAACTATCCAAGTACCAAGTAATTTTACTTTTTATGATCTACACCTCGTTATACAAAACGCTTTTAACTGGGATGATGCACATCTTTTTGAATTTATAATCAAGAAAAAACTCATAGCAGATCATGAGGATGAGTTTGGGGAGGAAAATATTTTATCGGCAAGAGATATTCTTCTTGAAGATGAGTTCAAAAGAAAATCTCAAAAAGCTATTTATATCTATGATTTTGGAGATCATTGGGAACATGAGATAGTATTGCAAAAAAGTTTTCCACCAAAAGTAAGGCAGCAGTATCCTGTCTGTATCGATGCGCAGGGAAACACACCACCTGAAGATGTTGGTGGCGTATGGGGGTTTGAGGATTTTAAAAAGATAATGAGTGATAAAAATCATCCTGAATATTTAGAGATGAAAGAGTGGTGTGGTAGAGATTATGATCCAAATGAGTGCAGTATTGATGTAATCAATACAAAATTATAAACCATTAGTGTTTTGGATGATAATATGTATCATCCAAACATATTATGATAAAATACTTGTAAAGAGTATCAAATAAGGTTGCAAAATGATACAAATAAAATTAAAAACATACTTTATTGAAGCAAATAAACATATTGCGCTTATCATTGAATCTTTAGATGTTTTAACTCCATTATTGCCTGTAAAAGATTATGCAGAACTCAATCAACTCCAGAGATTTGCTTTAAATGCTCTTATTTTTCGCTTCTCAAAACTTCAAGATCTGCTAGGTGCTAAAGTTTTTAGAACATATCTTGAGTATAATGGTTTTAATACACAGGGTATTAGTTATTTCGAGATACTCAGGGAAATAGAAAAGGAGGGTATTGTTGATATTGATACTTGGGGAGAGTTGCGAGAGCTTAGAAATAAAATAGCTCATGACTATCCAGAAGAGTTAGATGAAATGGTAGAAAGTATTAATCTTTTTATAAATAGAAGTTCAATATTGGTAGATATAGCACAAAAAATGGAGCGAAGTTTTTATGAGATTGAACGAAAAAGAGATTAGTATTATAAAAGATACTATTTTTAATGAATTTGGCAATGCTCAAGTTTACCTTTTTGGAAGCAGACTAGATGATAGTAAAAAAGGTGGAGATATTGATTTGTTTATTATCTCAAATGAACATAATCTTTTAGAAAAGAAACTAAAAACTCTTGCCAAATTAAAAAGAGTTTTACATAAACCAGTAGACATAGTTTTACATAAAAATTTTGATAGGATTATAGAACAAGAAGCATTACGAGGGATAGGAATTTGATTACCTCCGCATAAAAGTAGCATAAATGAAATTAAAGATGACTGGATAGAAAAAATAACACAAATGCTTATTCTGGTATTGTTTGGGATGATGCTTGTTTATGAGTATAAATACAACATGTTGCTATCTGGAATAGTCCTGATAGGCTTTATTGTAATTGTTGTCAATAGTAACAAATATCCAAAAATCAACAACTTCATTGAGACTGTTTTTTAGTTATACAGTTTTTGTCAAATAGATTACGTCCATTGTATATTTGGTATTAAACTACGAAAAAACTCACGACTCCAAATATCCAAAACTCTATGATCAGAAATAAATCCTTCAATATCTCTTTTTGCTGCTGTAATATCTAAAGTATCAATACGTTGAGTTAGATATGCTTTGATATCGTCTTGAGTTAGATCTGGTTTTATAGAGATATTTTCCTTTGCCTGCCAAGGACAGTTTTGCTGTAGGCGTGCATTAAGGTGTTTAAGATCTAAAGAGTATCCTTGAGTGATATACCACACAAAGTCATACCAATCTCTCCCTTTTGGTCTATTAATCCAGTTTCTGCAAAGCAGTGCATGCATTTTACCTGCAAAGAGTGATGGAAGTGTCATTGTATTTACCATAAAAGGTGAGGGCGATAATAAAGTTATCTTTTCGCTTTGAAATTGTAATGGTGGATTTGTATCAACTTCAATTTTTATTTTTACCAATTTACCCCTACCAAAATAGTCAATAATGTTTTGTGGGGCTTGTATGTTGAGTAAATGTTGCATTGTATCACCTTTGATAAAAGCAGATTTAACATCATTCTCTTTTTGTTTTATTTGTATAGATACCTCAAATCCAAATGAGTGGAGAGTTTCAATCACAATATCTTCATAATGAGAAAGCTCAAAATTTAGATCTGATTCTATTAGAGAGAAATCAAGATCTTCTGAGAACCGATCAAGCCCATGTAATATACGAAGGGCGGTACCACCGTAAAAAACCGCATGTTCAAAAAAACCAGCGCGGTACAAGCCTAATAATACTATTTCTTGTAGAATCTCTCTTAAGGCTTCATAGGTGCTTTGAGATGTTGAAAGATCATATTTTTCTAACATTTTTATAATTGCAGGATGGGTTTTAGGCACTTCTCTTCCCTTTAGATATAACTTTTGCTACAGTATGTAAGATATTGGATCTATAAGCATCTGCAATCGTATCAATGAGTTTGGCATCAAGTGTTATGAGCATATTAAACTCTATACGCAGATCATCTTCAAGATAGTTTATTGCTTTTTCTATAGAGAGTCTTCCTATACCCCTATCATAACGGATCTTATCGCACAGTGCTTTTTCAGGTGTAGCTATGAATTGACCACCATTTTCCTGATCATAGAGCCAATCAATACCTAATGAATAAGCTCGAAGTGGTATAGACTTATAGCTAAATCGTCCAATTGGTGTTTCATATAATTTATTAGCACGCAAAGTGGCAGAAGTGATCTCATACACTCTTTCTGGTATTAAACCATAATAAGATAGAGCATAATCAAATGAAACATAAGATGGAGCGTAGAGCATATTTGCAGCAGATATAAGATTTACAGGTGATTGTCGATAATCATCTCCAAAAATATATATACCTTGTTTGAGACGGATAAGGTCACCTTTTTTTGTTAAATAGCTAATTTTTGCATTTACATTGTTTACTTGAGATTCTAAAACACTATAGAGCTGATCATGTGTAAAAACAGTGGTAGGAATATTTTTTTGTAATTGAATGGTATTCATAAAGAAAGTATAGCATAAATGTTAAATATATGATACTAAATACAAAATATTTATATTTACTATATAAAATAATTGATTAACATAAGGTATATTCTCTTGAAAATTATTCTGAGCCACATAAAAGTTATTACATATTATTTTAATATAACCCTTTTATATTGCAGAGGTTCTTCTTGCGTAATAGTGCCATCTGGTAATTGAAAAAAAGGTTGACCATTTTTGCTATAAACATTTGCTATACCTTTTTTTAGGTTTTTTTCTTGTGCATCTTTAGTAGCTTTAGCCGCTATCTTTAAAACCATGAGTTCAAATTCACTCATATTGTACATCCTTTAGAAAGTTGTTGTAAGTTATTTCATCGATAATCATTTGATTATTCGCAATCAATTCAAATTTATCATCCCCGTTATAAAACAGACTCCACTCATCCACAAGATCTTTATATAGGGAAAGAAATAAATTCTTACTTCGCATATATCTTCGTATGATATCTATTTCTGGCACATTATGCCCACCCGCTAAAACTCTATTTTTTACTCTTAATATATTTTCTAGACTATTATCTAAATACAAATAAATTAAGGAGATAAAAAAGCCTGCTTTTTGCGCTCTCCTGATGACTTTTTCAAGATATTTACCTGAGAGTGTTGTCTCAAGTATAAAAGAATCATGCTTTGATAATCTTTCATTCACTCTTTGAAAAAACATTTTTCCTGCAGTTATTTTGTATTTTTGTATATCTTGAGGGTCATATTCTTTTGCAATTTCATCCGCATTGATAAAATCTAAGCTTTTAACTTTTGCAAAATTAAGCGCAAATGTCGTTTTACCACTTCCATTTGCACCGGCTATAATGTAAAGTGTCTTTTATTTTTTATCCTTTACACTATACATAAATAGCTTCTTTGTCTATACATTTTTTTTAAATGAGAATCCATTTTTTATCATAATAAACTCTCCCTCTTTTCTTGGAACGATTATATCATATTTCATGAAATTAATGTCAAAGGAAAGTGCCTTTTCAACTCTTATCTGAATTTTCTATGATTTATAAGCAACTATTTTACATGAAAACATTGCTTGTAAAACTATTACACTTTCTGCAAAACTGTTATAATTGAATGAATTTCTAGAAAAATGATTATATTTCAGGAAATGCTTCGCGTAAAAGTCTCATCAATGTTTTCTTTTTATCGTGTTTTTCGACAATTTTCTGCATATATTCTTGACTGGAGGCATCTCCAAGCTTCTTAATTTTTTTGAGTGTTTTAACTACGGTTGGATAGTATTTTGTATTGGCGACTTTGAGTAGGCCGTCTATCTGTACTTTGTAGAGTTGGATGATAATCTCTGCATATTCATCGCATAAAAACTGTTCTACATCTTTAATGGTGTAGTAGTTGATATAACTTATACTTGGGAGCTTGTTTTGAATGAACTCTGCACACATCTCCTTGGCATCAAGAGCGATGAATTGATCTATCGCTTCATCAAATGACAAAGATTTTGCATTATTAAGGATGCGCATCTTCTCTTGCTTATAAAGTTCACCATTAAATCTATCTAAATAGCGTTTAAGAATGGTCGTACTATAAGTTTTTTCGTAGTAATCTCTAAGATGATTGGAAAGTGCTAACTGATCATCCCTTTTCTCATCACACCACAGAAGTGCTTTAAAATACTCCGATACACTATTTACAGGTATCTTTTGAATCATACTAAGATACTCCGAAGTTTTTATTTCATCTTCAACAGCTTTATACTCCAAAGCGATATCAAGCAGCTTGTAATCCTGAAGTCTCATCTCTTTTTTCTTGAGCGCTTCCACATAGAGTTCAGGGTTTTTGAGTAGTCGTGCGATGCTCTGGAGAATGTTCTCATAGGTATAACTTCCGAATTCTTCCTTGTGAGCTATATATTTTTCAAGAATCATATCGTAAAGTGTCGTTAAAACATCTTGCGGAGTCGATTCATCGAGGATGTCACGCATCCCATATCCTTCATGGATTAATAGCTCTTTTATCTCTTTGAGAAGTGTTTTTTCATCAAGATACTCTGGCGCATACTCTTTGTATAAATCTTGTGCATAATTATAGCTACATTGCACGCTTCCGCTGCTGTCATCACACCGTGCAAACACATTCTCATCGGTAAGAATCAGTTTTTTAAGAAATTTGAGTGCTACTCTTTTATCTTCTACAAGCTCTTTAATATCATCAACTATCAGTTCTATATCTTTTGCCAATTCAAACGAGTAGGTAGTGTAAAATAATTTCTGTAAATTCCAAATCAACTATGATTATAAAAAAGAAAAAGGATCATAGAAATGGAATTACAAGGAAAAAAGATAGAGTTTGATTTAGAGGAGTTTGTACC
>NZ_JALCZL010000028.1:0-25670 GCF_039667035.1 Sulfurimonas sp. NWX79 | reverse complement strand
GAAAATCTCTTGGCTTTAAAACTCCTGCTCAAGTTTTTTATGCTACAGTTTCAAAAGTAATGGCTGCATAATTAAGAGGTGGAAATTGCATTTATTGGTTGAATGGGCGGTTGAATGGGCGATTTAATAGGAAAAATGGACACCTAAGCGGACACCTAGTGGAAGCTTAAATGATTAAAAATGTGTAAATCGTCGTATTTTAGGGAGTTGTAAAGATTTGTTGAGTGGTGCGGACGAAAGGACTTGAACCTTCACACCTTGCGGCACCAGATCCTAAGTCTGGCGTGTCTACCAATTTCACCACGTCCGCGTGGTTAAGTTTTTAGTGTCACTTCTGACAAACAATATTAAGTGGTACGCCCTAAAGGATTCGAACCTTTGACCTACGCCTTAGAAGGGCGTTGCTCTATCCAGCTGAGCTAAGGACGCTCATGTTATCAGTTGAACAATCTAAGTCAAATTGCTTTAGTGCATTCAAATCATAAAGTGGTACGCCCGATAGGATTCGAACCTATAACCCTCGGAGCCGAAATCCGAAACTCTATCCAGTTGAGCCACGGACGCGTCAATAATTGTTATATGTTTGTTTATATTTAAAATTCATGGGGTGGGATACGAGATTCGAACTCGCGGCCCCCAGTGCCACAAACTAGTGCTCTAACCAACTGAGCTAATCCCACCATCTTTTATTGATCTTTAAATATAAAAAGTTGTGATTTGAAAAAAAATGGTCGGGGTGAAAGGACTCGAACCTTCGGCCCCTTGGTCCCAAACCAAGTACTCTAACCATACTGAGCTACACCCCGACCTACACATTAAACAAGCAGTTATGCTGATTAATGAGGCGAAATTATAGTCAATAACGCTTCATTTGTCAATAGTATTTCTCAATTTCTTTAAAAAAATGATCTTTTTAAGTATAATTAGCCTAAGAAAAAGGGAAAGTTATATATGAAGATAGCAAGATTTAGTAGGATAGGGTTTATTTTAGCTGCGGCAGGATCTGCTGTTGGACTTGGAAATATTTGGAAATTTCCATACATTACCGGCGAATATGGTGGCGGAGCATTCGTACTTATTTATCTCTTTACAGTTCTTTTTATCGGCTTTTCTATTTTGATAGCGGAAATGCTTATCGGGTATCTTGGGCGTCGTGATGCTGTTACATCGTTTGAAGAATTAGCACCAAAAAATAAAGAACTTTGGAAGTTTGGCGGGTTTCAAGCTTTAGCTGGTCTTTTTATTATGATATTTTACTCTGTTGTTATTGGATGGATCTTTAACTATATTGCTACGTCATTAACAACTTTACCTGCGACGGTAAAAGAGGCTGAGACAACATTTACCTTAATGCTTCATTCCGATTTTTTGACACAGCTTTTTTACCATACACTCTCATTTTTATTTATTACCTATGTTGTTCACAGAGGGATTAAAGGCGGGATTGAGAAGTTAAATTTTTATCTGATGCCTGCCTTAATGCTTATTTTGGGTGCTATGTTCGCTTATGCAACAACACTTGGGGCATTTTCCCAAGCTGTTGAGTTTATGTTCTATGCAGATTGGTCCAAAGTAAACTCTGAAGCATTTGTTGTGGCTGTTGGGCATGCCTTCTTTACGCTTAGTCTTGGTATGGGTGCTATTATGACCTATGCAGCTTCTCTTGAAAAGGGCGCGAGCTTAGTTAAGAGTGCTTTTTGGGTTGCTTTTTTAGATACGGCCATTGCCATTGTGGCAGGGCTTATGCTCTTTACATTTTTGTACCAATATGGCTCAGGCCCTGCAAAAGGTCCCGGACTTGTCTTTATCTCATTGCCTGCTGCTTTTTATGAGATGGGAATCATTGGTAATGTGTTTGCTGTTCTTTTCTTTTTAGCACTTGCATTCGCCGGACTTACATCTTCGGTTTCACTTGTTGAGCCAATGGTACAGTATTTTATAGATAGATTTGGTTGGAGTCGTATGAAGTCTTCACTCTCTATGGGCTTTTTCTTTTGGTTTTTTGGTGTTTTTGCGATTCTCTCAAATATAGATGGTGCTAAAGAGATGCTTACTTGGGGAGGCAAGAACTTCTTTGACTGGGTTGATTATGTGACAGCGGCTATTATGCTGCCACTTGGCGGACTTATTATGGCTGTTTTTGTCGGTTATATCATTCCTGAGAGCGAAGTTAAAAAAGTTGTCAAGCCACAGCTTGGCTGGGCTTATGGAACTTGGTACTTTTCACTTCGCTACATCACACCTGTTGCGATGTTTGTAGTAATGCTTTCACTTATGGGGATTATTTAGATGGATATCGCAAAAGGGTGCCGAGAAATTTTAGCCCAAGAGGGAGTCAATCCTGCATCAAGTATAGATTTTGAAGTCAATGGTGAAGTGATTACATTGACACTAGATTATATTATCGATACCTATATGCAGGCTTCAAATGAGTCACAACTTGTTTTTTATTCGGCTTTGAAAAAGTCACTAGAGGCAAAAGAGATGGGGATCGAGAAGTTTTTTGAGGGGATGGGACAGCTTCTTCTGATGACCCATCTCTCAAAGAAGTTTAACGTCTAGAACTGAATGAGTCCATCAACAGGGCTAGATGCCGTAGCGTAAGGTTTTTTAGGAATTCTTCCTGCGAGATAACTCATACGGCCGGCAATAACGGCATGCTTCATTGCTTCAGCCATAGCTATTGGGTCTGAAGACTGTGCGATTGCTGTGTTTGTTAAAACTCCTTCAGCACCAAGCTCCATAGCATAGGCAGCATCACTTGCACATCCGATTCCCGCATCCACAATTACTGGAACATCTACCGCTTCACGTACAAAAACAACATTGTAAGGGTTTTGTACACCAAGCCCACTTCCAATAGGAGCTGCCAGAGGCATAACAGCGTGAGCCCCTGCATCTTCGAGGCGTTTTGCCATGATCGGGTCATCTGAAGTGTATGCCATAATTGTAAAACCGTCTTTATAAAGTACTTCACATGCTTTGATAGTCTCTAACACATCAGGATAGAGTGTTTTTTGCGTATCGCCGATAACTTCAAGCTTGATAAGATCAATGCCTGTTGCCTCACGTGTAAGACGAAAAGTAGTGATTGCCTCTTCAGCTGTTACACACCCTGCAGAGTTTGGTAAGAATTTCACATTTGTCCCTGCAAAAGTATCACGTAAGTTCTCTTTGTCCGGGTCAGTGATGTTTAAGCGGCGTACTGCAACAGTGATAAGCTCACTTCCCGATGCCAGTGTTGCCTCTTTGGTCATCTGAAATGTGTCATACTTCCCACTTCCAACGATAAGACGACTGCCTAGTTCATATTTTCCAATTTTTAGTTTGTTATCCATTATAGTGTTTCCTATATTTATATTAATTATTGATTTATAACATAAGCAATCTTATAGATTACCAATACCTGCTATTAAATCATCTGGCGTAAGAGAAAAATCAGCACCATTGTAATTACTTGCCAGTTTTGTATGTGCCAGTGAAGCATGTATGGCGGCTTCTAGTGGTTTGTATCCTTGTGCCAAAAGTCCTGCAATAAGTCCGGAGAGTACATCTCCACTGCCACCTTTTGCAAGTTTTGCACTTCCGTGAGGATTGACGAAAAATTGCTCATCTTGGCCAATGATAACATTAGCCCCTTTTAAAAGCAGTGTTGCGTGAGGATAATGTTCGCAAAAGAGTTCCACATAGTAAAAACGTTTCTTTTGTAGTGTATCTACTGTTATATCTGCCAAATGCGTGAGCTTTAAGAGTGCAACAAACTCTCGTGGATGTGGTGTGAGGACGATGTTTTTTCGTTTGAGAATATCTTTGATAATTTCCATATGAAAAAGGTCGGCATCTACTACCAAAGGGAGACCGTTATCTAAAAAGTTTAGAAGTTCATTCGTGCTAAACTCAGCACCAAAACCCATACCCAGTGCAAGGGCGCTTGTATTTTTTGGAAGCGTATGTGAATACATCAATGCGTGAGGAATGTGTAAAAAATGCTCTTTTTCAAAGCCTACAAGTGTAACAAGCCCAGACCCAAAACGTAGTGCAGCTTCTGCGCAAAGCAGACTCGCTCCGATTTTTTCACCGCTAATAACTGCAAGATGTCCGTAACTGCCTTTATGGCTATCCTCACGCAGGCGGTGAGGGAGTTTAAGATCTTCTATATCAAGAAGTTGCCAGTTAGATTCTTTTTCATAAACCTTGCGTGAGATGCCTAAATCAATTACTTGAATTTTTCCAACTGCATCTTTGTTCGCATCTAAAAAGAGTGCTTTTTTAAGTGCCCCCATTGTCAATGTAATATCTGCAAAAAAGCCACTGCTTGGCATATCGCAGGCAATTTTAAAAGCTTTTGTAGTGTTTATTTTCGCGATGAGCTGCGTGAGCTCTTCATTGAAGTTCCCACTAAATCCAGTGCCTACGATAGCGTCAACTATTACATCGCACTCAAAAAGTTCTTTTGTTGTTGGAATATTAATAGCATCGGCACGTTTTTTTTGTAGTTGTGCCATTGGAGATTTTGGCTCTTTTGCATGAAGCAGGCTTACTTGATAGTCACCATGTAGTAGTCTTGAGAGGGCAATACCATCTGCTCCGTTATTCCCACTACCAACGACAATAATGATTTTGGAGTTTGTTGGGAAGTTAGCTCGAATGTATGCTGCCATTCCATCAGCAGCATGTTCCATCAAGATATCTTCAGTAAGCCCAAACTCCTCATAGCATCTCACATCAAGTGAGCCAACCTCCTCAAAAAGATTTTGCATTTTAAAGCTCTGGTACGTACTCGTCTATTTTTACCATGGAGCTTACTATCTCATTAAAGAGTAGTGTTGGGTAAGCTGTTCTGTACTGGTAGAGGAACTTGTTTTTCTTGAGTGTTTTTAAAATTGCCGTGTTGTAGTAGTTGGCATTAGAACACTTTCCAAGAAAGAGGAATGAGAAGAGTAGTTTAAGGTGTGGATTCTCAAATGTCTCATGTGGCTGTGCCAAAAATGTAAAACCGTACTTTTGCAGGTTGGCAAAAGAGAGCATATAGAGAAGAAAATCTTCAAACTGTGTATAAAAACCATTGAGATTTTCAATATCATGGAAAAAATAGTAATAATCATCAAGTAGTTCTTGCTTTGAGATTATTTTTGAAAGTTTACTTCTTTCGTCTCTCTTTTTTGCAAAATATTTTGGATCAACTGCCATATAGATATGTTTTTTTTCTGCAACAAGTCTACAGAACTCTTTATCAAAAGCTTCACTCTCTTCAAAGCGAATATAGTTAAAGTGTTCATCTTTATAGCGAAGTTCAACCTCATCTTCATGAGAATTTGCAAAGTCCATGTAAAGTGTTGGAACTTCATTGTCAATAACGTAGTTTCGTATCTTACATGCAAGATTTGTTTTCCCTGAACCTTGCTCACCCAAGATAAGTGTGTTGTGACAAAGCATTCTCTCTTCAAGTTTTAACTCATCAATCGTATCAAGGTATTTTCCAATAGTATCTCTCATAGCCACTTCCTTAAATCGTTTTTGTTTATTATATCTTCTTGATGGTAAAAAAGGTATAATACGCCTATGAATTATAAAACAATTGCACAAGAGACACTTGATATTGAAGCCTCAACACTTCAAGAAGCTTCGAAAAAAATCGGTAATGAATTTGATAAAGCAGTAGAGATGATTTTAAACTGCAAAGGTAAACTTGTAGTAAGTGGTGTCGGTAAAAGCGGGCTCATCGGTGCGAAGATGGCTGCTACTTTTGCTTCAACTGGAACACCGAGTTTTTTTCTGCATCCAACTGAAGCACTTCATGGTGACTTGGGGATGATTGGAAGTGATGATGTAGTACTGGCGATTAGCTACTCGGGAGAGAGTGAAGAGCTCAGTTCCATACTTCCTCATATCAAACGTTTTGATGTACCACTTATCGGGATGACTCGTAATGAGAACTCAACACTTGGAACATATAGTGACTTAGTCATAAAGGTTTCGGTTGAGCGTGAGGCCTGTCCGCTTAATATTGCACCGACAAGCTCAACGACACTGACACTTGCTCTTGGTGATGCACTTGCAGTTTGTTTGATGAAGGCACGTGATTTTCAAAAGTCTGATTTTGCCTCTTTTCATCCTGGAGGTGCTTTGGGTAAAAAACTTTTTGTAAAAGTAAAGAACCTGATGCGAACAGAGAATCTTCCGCTTATCGGTGAAGATGCAAAAGTAAAAGATGCGATTTTAACTATCAGTGAAGGACGACTCGGTACGGCACTTATAGTTGATAAAAAGGGACGACTTGTAGCACTGATGAGTGATGGCGATGTCCGTCGGGCACTGCTCAGTGAAAATTTTTCACTTGATGATAGTGTTCTTAAATATGCAACAAAAAATCCGCTCTCTATCGATGATGAGGAGATGCTTGCAAGCGATGCACTTGTTTTAATAGAAGAAAAAAAGATACAGCTTTTGGTTGTAACAGATACAAATAAAAAGATAAAAGGGGTACTTCATATTCATACCCTGATAGAAAAAGGAATTTCATAAAATAATGAGATTAAATAAATACATAGCACACTACTCAACCTATTCACGCAGAGAGGCTGACCGTGCCATTCAAGATGGTTATGTCCGTGTTAACGGCGAGATAGAGATGAACCCTGCCACACAGGTAGAAGAGGGTAGAGATATTGTCTATATCAGTGGAAAACAGGTAAGTCCGCAAGAAAAATATACAGTTATAGTTTATAACAAGCCAAAAGGGGAACTCGTTACAAAGTCAGACCCAAAAGGAAGAAGAACGATTTACGATTCACTTCATAAAGATTTTCGTCACTTTATTCCAGTTGGGCGTTTGGACTTTGCTTCAGAAGGGCTGCTTCTTTTAACAGATGCTTCTCATGTGGCAACGGCTTTGATGGAGTCAGATTTAGAGAGAATCTATAAGATTAAAATCAAAGGAGAAGTGACTCCCGATATGGAAGATGTGATGCTTAATGGTATCTATCTGGAAGATGCAACGGCTGGTGCGCATTCACATTCTAAGATCAAATCGATGGAATTTAAACCTTTTATCGGGTATAAAATTCAGAAAAATCAGCCAAATTACTCAGTGTTGAAAGTGGCACTCTCAGAAGGGAAAAATAGAGAACTGCGTCGTTTTTTTGCGCACTTTGGAGCTGAAGTTGTTGACCTAAAGCGTCTGAGTTTTGCAGAGATTGAGCTTAATAATCTTCCAACAGGTAAAACCCGCTATCTCTCACGCAGTGAGTACTCAGCTCTACATAAATTTTTAAAAGAAGAGAAACGAAAGGCAAAAGAGAAGGCTAGAGTTTCTAAAGAAAAAGAGTAAAACTTGGATTTTACCTATCTGCTTCGACCTGCATCTTTTGATGATATGGTAGGGCAGGAACATCTCACGCAAGTGGGTGCCCCGCTTCGAACACTATGTGAAAAGAGTGCACTTGGTCATAGCTTTTTTTATGGACCGGCAGGAGTTGGAAAAACCTCACTCGCACGAATAATTGCCACAACACTGGATATGCCTTTTTATGAGATGAATGCGACTTCACTCAAGATTGAAGAGCTGCGAAAAATATTTAAAGAGTATGCCAATGCTTTGCAGAAACCTTTGATATTTATCGATGAAGTGCATAGACTCTCTAAAAATCAGCAAGAGGTACTGCTTCCTGTAATGGAGAATAACTCTGTACTCATTATCGGTGCTTCTACAGAGAATCCGTTTTTCTCTCTCACTTCCGCTATTCGTTCCCGCTCTATGCTTTTTGAGCTTGGTCCTATATCTCACACAGGGCTTGAAAAACTTCTGAACAAAGCTATAAATCGAGAAAAATTGACACTTGATAAAGATGCAAAAGAGTATCTAATAGCCTCAAGCGGTGGTGATGCAAGGGCTATGTTAAAACTTCTGGAGTTTGCAACTGCCATTAGTACAGAGGTAACACTGGATTTACTGAAATCTTTACGTCCCAATGCCCTGCAGGCTGGAAGCAGCGAAGCGGGTGTGCATTATGATTTGGCTTCAGCACTTATCAAATCGATTCGAGGCAGTGACACTGATGCCGCCATCTACTATCTTGCAAGGCTGATTGATGGAGGGGAGAGTGCTGATTTTATAGCGCGCCGTTTGGTCATACTTGCGAGTGAAGATGTGGGCAATGCCAATCCTCAAGCCTTAACACTTACAACTTCAACACTGACAAGCGTAAAACAGATTGGTTATCCCGAAGCAAGGATTATTTTAGCACAGGCTGTTATCTATCTTTGTGCTTCGCCAAAGTCTAATTCGGCATATTTAGCGATAAATAAAGCGCTTCAAGCTGTTAAAGATGGTGCAATTTTAAAGATTCCAAAGAACATCAGACAGCAAAATGAGGGATATTTATATCCGCATGATTTTGGTGGTTATGTAAAGCAGAATTATTTAACAAAACCATTGCATTTTGTTGATCTTAAAGAGATAGGTTATGAGAAAAAGATGAAAGATTGGCTTGCTTTTTTGGTTAAATAAGGTTAAATTAGATATGATTAGAGACTTTAATTTTCTATAAACAGAGGTAAAAATGGATATTTCATCATCAGGAAATAATATAATTATTCACGGAAATATAAAATCAGTCAGAGACTATCAAATCTTAAAAGATATGCTTGATGAAGTGAAAAAAACACATGAAAGTATAATTCTTACGATTAAAAACTCTATTTCAATTACCTCTTCCATCATCGGTTATTTGACAAAGCTGGTGCAAAAAGAAGGCGTTGATCTCTCTATAAAAGTCGGAGACAGTAGTCTTTTTGAACTTTTTGACGATTTAAATTTAGTAACACTCTTTAAAGTGAAGAAGGTATAAATTATGACTATTAAAAACAAACTCAAACTCATTACAGCTATTGTCGTCTCTTTTGCACTGGTAATCATGGTGTTGACTATTAATAAAGCATTGGAAAAAAGAGCTGTCATTACACAAGCACAAGAGTTAAATATACTTTCACAGAAACTTTCTCTTCTTATACATGAAACACAAAAAGAGAGGGGCGCGAGTGCAGGTTTTCTCGGCTCAAATGGAAAGAAATTCGGTGAGATCTTAAAGAAGCAGAGAGTTTTGACAGATGGTCGTTTCAAAGAACTTCAAATGTACGTGAACTCTCTTGATTTGACAAATTATCAGGAGAGTTTACGTAAAAGTATTCAAGCTGTTATGAATGGGATGGGAAGAATTGAAAACATCCGTTCCCGTGTTGATAATTTTACAATCTCGGTTAAAGATGAGGTCGGTTACTATTCAGGAGTGAACAGAGATATTTTGCACGTGATTTCTCTTACAGCGAAGTTAGCTGATACTCCAGAGCTTGTAAAAGCACTCAGTGCCTATACAAACTTTTTAAAATCAAAAGAGCGTGCCGGAATTGAGAGAGCTGTTATGAGTGCGACTTTTTCTGCTGACAAATTTGGTTCTGGAATGTTTGCGAAATTTATCACGCTTATGGCAGAACAGAATGCTTATATGGATGCATTTGTGAGCATCGCTCCAAAAGATTCAGTCGATATGTATAAACGTATTATGAATTCATCTGTTGTTACAGAAGTGAACAATATGCGTAAAGTTGCTGTTGCTAAAGCAAATGAAGGTGGTTTTGGTGTTGATGGTGTTGTCTGGTTTAAAACAATTACAAAAAAGATCAATTTACTTAAAAAAGTGGATGATAACTTAGCTAAAGAGAATGACAAACTACTTGCAAATATTGAAGCAGAGTATAAAACAAATACACTTATTGCACTGCTAGGATACAGTATCTTTGCAATTGCGGTCTTTATTATTATCTTAATCATTGCACGTGGTGTAAACAGAAGTGTTGAGAGCTCACTTAGCAAGATCAGCTGTGTATCGAATGATTTAGACTTGACATGTAATGTGGTTGTAGAAGGAGATGATGAGATTTCTCAAATCTCACGAGCACTTCATAAAATGATTGTATCATTTAAAGAGAGTGTTTATAATACACAGGATGTGGCAACGGCTACGACAAGAGAGAGTCATAAGCTTAATAGTGTTATAGATACTTTAAGACAAAATAGTCAGATTGAAGAGAATAAAATTAAAGAGGTTAATGGTTTAATTGCTGAAATTGGTGAGAAACTTGACATTGTTGAAGAGTCCACAATTGTTGTGACAGAGGATTTAGATAGTACTTTTAATGTGCTTGATACTTTCATTGTAAAACTAGAGTCAGTTGTGACATCGATTGAAAATGGAAGCCAACAGCAACAAGATCTTGTCAACAAAGTAGCATCTTTAACAGAACAGGCAAAAAATATCAAAGATGTACTCGCTATTATTTCTGATATTGCAGATCAGACGAATCTTCTTGCACTGAATGCTGCTATTGAAGCAGCACGTGCGGGTGAACATGGACGTGGTTTTGCCGTGGTTGCTGATGAGGTAAGAAAGTTAGCAGAGCGTACACAAAAATCACTTTCTGAAATCAGTGCAAATGTAAATCTTATTACACAAAATGTTGTAGAGATCTCTGAAGAGACAGATAAAACATCAGAAAGTATGAATGAGATAGCAGACTCTGCGCAAGAGCTTATAAGCTCTTCAAATGAGACTAAAGAGAATCTCTTGAATACCAAAGATAAATCGACAGATGTAATGCATCAAAGTGTCCTTATTGCTACAAAAACAAAAACACTTATTACAACAATGGATGAGATTATTGACGTTGCATCGAAAAATAGTGAACTCAGAACAACAGTAGAAAATGCAGTGGATTCATTGACACGAGATGCCAAAAAATTACAATCAGAACTAAGCAAGTTTAAAATTTAATGTTCAAAGATAGACTAGAACTCTTGGAGAAGAGTGAGGCTTATGCCTCCTATCAAGCAGAACTGGCATTTGAAAAAGAACTTAATATTCTTCGAAATGATTTTTACTATCAGATGATAGACTCAAAAACAACATCTTTAGTAGACTTTCTTTACAGACCACTTGATACTTTGAGTGGTGATGCTTACAGTGCCCGAAGAATCGATGAACACAGAACCTTTTATCTTCTTGTAGATGGTATGGGCAAAGGGATCTCTGCTTCATTTACAACAGTTATTATGACGACTTTTATCAATCATCTGATTGATAAGATGATTGAACATGACAGTTTTAGTTTAGATATCATTATTAGTGAGTCTATGGAGTTTATCAGACCAATTTTGCTTGATGATGAAGTTTTAGCTATAGACTATATATGTTTTGACAGTTATTTTGGTCTCTTAGAATATGCAAAGTTTGCAATGCCTCCTTTTCTTCTTCAAGACAAGCAAGACAATATTATCAAAATTAAATCAAACAATACTCCGATGAGTAAATGGCAGAGAGAGTATAGAATAGATCATTATCAAGTACAACATATTGACAAGTTTCTTTTTTACAGTGACGGCATTGTTGAAAACAGTACACAAGATGGGAAACAATCTTACGGGAGCTTTATAGAGGAGGACTTTAAAACATCTTTTACGAGAGAAGATTTTAAAGATAAGTTTAACTCTCGTATAAAAGAGCAAGAGGATGATTTGACACTTATATTTATTAACAGCCTTGATATGCGAGAAGAGACTCTTATTGGCAAGAAAGAGTTTGCAACATCATTACAAGATGTAGAGAGTGCTTCTGCTTGGTATGAGATGCTTTGGAAAGAGTTGAATGTTGATATGAAAGAGGCTTACAAGGCAGGTGTTGTTTTTACAGAGCTCTATATGAATGCTTATGAGCATGGAAATTTGGGTATTGATTCTCAAACAAAACATGATTTTCTAGAAAAAGATATTTACTTTGAAAAGTTAAATGAATTAGAAAAAGATTGTTCAAAAAAGATCTTTGTAGAAGTTTACAGGTTCAAAGAGTCTGCAAGTGAATATATTGTTACAAAAATTTATGATGAGGGAGATGGGTTTGATACCCACATACTCAGTCAGATTTTTAGAAATTCGAAAAAATTCAACGGACGCGGAGTTTTTGTCTCACGCAAGAACTCTATGGGGATTTATTATAATGCCAAAGGAAACAGTGTTTTATTTTTAAATAAAATCTAAACGTTTATTTTAGTTATATAATTTTTAATAGAAAAATAAGGATTTGTTATGTCAAAAAATTTATCATTTAAAGAGGCTTCTCTAAATTATCATAGAGCAAAAGATGAGTTTGATGGAAATGGGAAAATAGCGACACTTTTAACAAAACCATGCCATACCCAAGAGGAGCTTTCAATGGCTTACTCTCCAGGTGTTGCCTATCCGTGTCTGGAAATTCAAAAGGACCCGAAAAAGGTATATGAATATACAGATAAAGGTAACCTTGTCGCTGTCATTAGCGATGGTACAGCAGTTTTGGGATTAGGTGATATCGGTCATATGGCAAGTAAGCCTGTTATGGAAGGTAAAGGTGTTTTGTTCAAAGCATTTGCCAATGTAGATGCAGTAGATATTGAGCTCAATACAAAAGATACAGAGGAGATTATTACAATTGTATCTGCGATAGCGGATAGTTTTGGCGGTATTAACTTAGAAGATATTTCAGCACCAAGGTGTTTTGAGGTAGAGAGCCGTCTTAAAGAGATTTGTAATGTCCCTGTTTTTCATGATGATCAACATGGAACAGCTGTGATTACAACAGCTGGACTTATGAACGTTCTAGAGATGAGCGGTAAAAATGTTGCTGATCTTAAAGTTGTTATCATTGGTGCGGGTGCTGCCGGAATCGCTTGTGGTAATATGTACAGAGAGCTTGGTGTAAAAAACATAATTATGCTTGATTCCAAAGGTGTTATTCATGATGGAAGGGAAGATCTCAATAAATACAAAAAACGCTTTGCACTTAAAACAGAAGATAGAACTTTAGAAGATGCGATGAATGGTGCCGATATGGTCCTTGGACTCTCCGGCCCTGACTTGATAACTCCTGAGATGGTACAGTCAATGAGCGATGAGCACCCTATTATCTTTGCCTGCGCCAATCCAAATCCTGAGATAAAACCGGATGTAGCCAAAAAAGCACGCCCGGATATTATCATCGGTACTGGACGTAGTGATTATGCAAATCAGGTAAATAATGTTCTTGGTTTCCCTCAGATTTTTCGTGGTGCACTTGATGTAAGAGCTACAAAAATCACACAACATATGAAACTCGCTGCTGCTCGTGCACTTGCACGTTTAGCAAAAGAAGAAGTACCGGATCATGTAAAAGCTGCACACAATAGAGATGTTATGGAGTTTGGTCCGGACTATATCATCCCTTCACCGTTTGACAGACGTGTACTTGTATATGTTGCATCAGCTGTTGCAGAGGCTGCCATAGAAGATGGTGTAGCACGCGAGAAAGATTTTGATATAGATGCTTACAGAGTGAAACTACAGCGTTTAGCTGAGCATTTAGATGGAAAAATCTAGAGCTTTTTGGCCTCTTTATAAAACTTTTTGAGTCCAAGTTTTGCTTTGTTATCAAGTTTGTAGGAAATAAGCTCAAGATAGTCTAAAATCTCTTTTGAGTCTACTGCCGTTTTTTTTGCTGCTTTTTCTAAAAGATAGGCAGGAATCTTTTGCTTCTTTTTTAAAAACTCTCTCTCGATTTTTTTATAGACTTTTTTATCTTTGTGATAGCATAAAAGTGCAAAAACAAAAGGGAGTTGGTGTTTTTTGCTCCAGAGCTCTGCCAAATCTACATAGTCACTGTTTTTCAGAGAGTAACGCAGAGCCTTGTCTCCGATGAGTATCTCTCCATTTTGCGCTAGTATTTTTGCCAAAATATTTGAAGAGGCGGACTCTATATCATTTTTATCTCTGCGTGAGGGAATAACCAAAACACTGCGTACCTCTTTTTTTGCAATGATTCCAAGATTAATGTACTTGTATTGTTGTGCTGCGATACTTGATATAAAAGCGGCATCAACACGATTGTTGATAAATTCTTGATTGATTTTGGCAGGTACATTCTTTTTATAATTCATGATGGCTTTTGCTTGAGAGTTTTTGGCAAAGCGTTTCATAAAAACATGAAATGGGAGGAGGTTGAGGTATTCTATTTTTCCAAAAATCATGCGAAATTATAGCGCACTTAACTTATCTTAGATATAATTTGAACAATATTTTACAAGGTAGTAAAGATGGTAAGAGTAGAATTTTTAGGACCG
The DNA here is from genome assembly GCF_039667035.1 of Sulfurimonas sp. NWX79. NCBI lineage: Bacteria > Pseudomonadati > Campylobacterota > Epsilonproteobacteria > Campylobacterales > Sulfurimonadaceae > Sulfurimonas > Sulfurimonas sp. NWX79. The sequence goes on along the minus strand of NZ_JALCZL010000028.1, from coordinate 11,489 downwards.
ATACAAAAAGATGCACTGGAACTTGAGATAACAAACTTAAATGAGTTAGCAGAGATTTTACAAAAAGATAAAGAGCTCTCTGAGTGGCTGCAAAACTCTGCAGTTGCCGTAAATGATACAATGGTTTCTTCTTTGGATGTAGTACTGCAAGATGGAGACAAGATCTCACTTCTGCCACCTGTTTGCGGAGGTTAATGGATGCTAAGCCTTTATGATGGTGCTTTGGATGTGCCAAAAATTTTAAAAGAGTGGTATGACGCAGAAGCACAAAGCAACTATGGTGCTTACATTCCATTTGTAGGGACTGTTCGCAGTGAAGACGGTATTGACGGGCTTAGTTTTGATATTTATGAGCCGATTTTAGAGTCTTGGTATGAGGCATGGCAGAAAAAGGCACAAGAAAGAGGCGCAATCATTAAAATGGCTCATTCACGTGGAGATGTTATGCTGCATGAGTCTTCTTATATTGCAGCAGTATTTTCACCAAAGCGTCGTGTCGCTTTAGAATTTATAGATGAATTTGTAGAAGATTTTAAAGCAAGTGCACCGATTTGGAAGTATGACCTCATAGATGGACAACGTGTTTATGCAAAAGACCGCTCAACTGCGATAAAAGGCAGTGGAATTCTAGGAGCAAACCAATGAGTATAACAGGAGCAGATTTTATCTCTTACGAGACAAGCCAGAATATGCTGGACCTTCTGCAGGTTAATAACCATCGCTATGAGAGAGTACCACTGAGCAGTGCACTTGGACGTGTTTTGGCAGAGGATATTGTAGCCGTTTATAATGACCCGCAGTTTCCTACGGCATCGATGGATGGTTATGCTGTAAAACATGAAGACTTACAAAAAGGTGAACTTGTTGTCCTTGGAGATAACCCTGCAGGACATGATGAGCGCCGAGTTTTAGGTGAAGGTGAGTCTATTAAGACCTTTACCGGTTCAATGATGCCAGAAGGGAGTGACACACTTATCCAGATAGAGAATGTTACATTTTCCGATGGCAAGATTACTATCAATGAGATGGTAGAGCGCAGGAATGCTGTTCGTCCTGTAGGCGAGGGTTATAGAGCTGGTGAGATTCTTATTGAAAAAGGAACGAAGATCGGTTTTGCCGAAATCGGTGTAATGGCAGGGCTGAACTGTGTGATGGTAAAAGTAGCACTTCGTCCTCGTGTAGCAGTTATTGCAACAGGAAGTGAGATACTTGATCTTGGAGAAAACTCTGACAATCCGGCTCAAATTCGAAGCTCAAACAACTACACACTAGCAGCACTGTTTGAGTCAGCTGGTGCAGAGGTGATTCAGCTTGGAACGGCTCCTGATGATAGAGATGCCATAATGAAGACTTTTGAAAATGCGCTTGAGTCTGCAGATATCCTTGTCAGTACCGGAGGTGTGAGTGTCGGGGACTATGATTTTGTCAAAGATATTATCCCTCGTCTTGGTGCTGAAGTGGTTTATAAAGGTGTCGGGATTAAGCCGGGTCGTCATATCTTAGTTGCACAGCGTGGACACAAGTTTATCTTGGCACTTCCTGGTTTTGCTTACTCTTCAACAGTGACTGCAATTCTGTATGCCTTACCACTCATTGCAAAGATGCTTGGCAAAGAAAAACCATATAAAATGGTAGCGGCAAAACTCCAGGAAGAGTTTAAGAAGCGTAGTAGATTTACAGAATTTACTGCCTGTAATGTTGTTATAGAAGATGGTGAGTACTTTGTGAACTTTGAAGGCAAAAAAGTAGGAAGCTCAGCGATTCTTACAAATATGCTACATAATTCGGCACTGATGATTGCCGGTGAAGATGATAAATTTTTAGAAGCAGGTACCTATGTCTCTGTAATACTACTGGATGAATTTTAATGAAAGCACTTGCACTAAACCCACAAACACAAGAGATATCTGAGATAGATATCGAGATGAAAGCAAATACGGTCTATACTTTTTTTAGCTCAATCCTTATCGATGAGTTAGAGTCAATAAACGAACATGTCATCTATACAGATGCAAATGCTTTAAGCCAAAAGAAAAGAGCCTATTTCATAGGTGAGCAGCTTGTTTTAGGAGATGCTTTGATACTTGGGAGATTTGATTTTGATGATATGGAGGTTAAAATCCCAAAAGAAGAGCTCTCTACACTCATTAGCTATGAGGTCAATGACTTTTATCAAAAGGTTTTAGAACTGCTTTCATCTACCGATATCAATCTTTATCGAACATTTGAAGTAGAAAAAAATGGTGAAAAGATAGCCCTTAATGCAGAATGGGTACTCTATACCTTTAATATTGCAGATGAGAGAACAAAAGAGTACTTTATCAATGAACTGCAAAAAGTTTTAAATGCAGGTGAGTCTGTTGAAGCGTATGTGCAAAAAATGGCACAGTTAGCTATGAACGCTGCAGGATAAGAGATGGTACTTGTTACTGGTGGTGCAGGCTACATTGGAACGCACACCTGTATAGAATTAGCGAAAGCGGGATATGACTTTCTTGTTTATGATAACTTCTCCAACTCCTCACGTGAGGCATTAAAGAGGGTTGAGAAGATTATTGGCAAAAGTATAATATTTGTAGAGGGTGATATTCGGGATAAAGAGGCTTTAGAGTCTGTTTTTAAATCGTACGATATCGACTCTGTCATTCACTTCGCAGGACTAAAGGCTGTTGGTGAGTCTGTTGAGAAACCATTAGAATATTATGACAATAATGTCTATGGAACAATGTCTTTGTGTGAAGTGATGCAGAAAAATGAGTGTACAAAAATAGTCTTTAGCTCCTCTGCCATTGTTTATGGTGACCCGCATACAACACCTATAAAAGAAAATTTTCCTCTGAGTGCTACAAATCCTTATGGACGCAGTAAACTTTTTACAGAAGAGATGTTGCGTGATCTTTTTGTCTCTGATAATAAATGGAAGATTGTATTGTTACGTTATTTTAATGTTGTAGGTGCACATGAATCCGGACTGATTGGAGAAGATCCAAATGGTCTACCAAACAATCTGATGCCATACATTGCCCAGATTGCAGTTGGTAAACAAAAAGAGTTACGTATTTTTGGGAACGATTATGAGACCAAAGATGGCACAGGTGTGAGAGATTACATTCATGTTGTCGATTTGGCAAAAGGACATGTAAAAGCACTCCAAAAAATTGATACTCTAGAGAATGTACTTACAGTAAACCTTGGAACGGGGAAAGGATATTCTGTTTTAGAGATGGTTGATGCTTATGAACAGGCTTCAGGTAAAAAGATACTCTACAAGATAGTATCAAGACGTGCAGGAGATATTACAAAATGTTATGCAGACACAAGCTATGCAAAAGAGATGCTTGGGTGGAGTGCCAAGAAGAGTTTGGGTGAGATGTGTGAGGATTCATGGAGATGGCAGTCTATGAATCCTAATGGTTATCAAAGAGATTGAAACGTACTTTTATTGGCAAATAGTTTATCATAAAACGCTTCGGTAGAGGTTTTTCAAGTTTAAGCTCTAAGACGATTGAGTAGGGTGTTTTGTGAAATATATTGTTAAGTGAGAGCGGTGTTTTGATAGCTCGCATTTGAATTTTTGAAACAGTAGCATTGATTTTTTGTTTATTTGGAAAAATAACGTTTACTTTTTTCCCAACCTCTGCATACTGTGCATTTTTAGGATTTAAAAAGACTTCCATTGTTGGATTGGCATGCAGATCAATCACCAAGAGTTCATCATATTGCTGTACGAGTTCACCTTCTCTTGCCACATTTGAAGTAATCGTTCCATTCTCCGGAGCAATAATAGTCAATGATTTGAGCTTCTCTTTTATCTCATAAAGTTCGAGTTTGTCATTCAGAACATCTTTAAGGGCAAGTTTACTATTTTCAAGACTCTCTTTTGCATTTGTGTAAGCAAGTCTAGCACTCTCTAGTTGAATGAGCGCATTGGAGACATCCAGCTGTGTGACATTCCCTTTTTCTTTAAGTTTTTTGATACGTTTATAATCTTCATTTCTATAGTTATATGCATTTTTGGCAATTCTTAAAGCTGTACGATTGTTGTTGATGGTTTCCATGATGTTCTTTTGGTTGAACTCTAGTTTTTTGAGGTAATTGTTGTATTTTGCTTCAAGAAAATCATTTTTTAGGATTGCTAGCGTATCGCCTTTTGTGACAACTTCACCTGTCTCTTTGAGCATAACAACTTGACCATCAGCAGGGGTTTTTATCTTCAACTCTTTTAACAGAACAAATCCAGGTTCGATAATGACGATATAATGATAGATGAGATAAGCAACATAAGTGACAAAAGGAAAAAGAAAGAGAAGAAGTACTAGACGAAAACGCCATTTTGCAAAGGGTCTTCGTGCCGGTGCATAGTTTACTTTTAGACCTCGAACTTCATCATCCGAAGATGGCGGTTTATTAAATTGTACATTCATTTTTTTGCCTTATTAAATGCTTTAAGAGATTGTATCACAACAGCTACAAAATTATTATAAGATGAGAGCTCATTTGCTATTGTATACCATTTTTGTAAAGATTTTTTTTTCCCATAAAGTGCGTACGTTTCATCTTGATAGAGAACGCTTAAAGGTTCTATGGAGAGTGCAAGAGAGAAGTGAAGCTTTTGATTGTTTTCTAAGAGATTTTTGAGCTTTTGAACTACCTTTTTTTGGTTGATACTGTAGTACATAATGACCGCTTCATTAAGACCTGCGGTATGGAGTTCTTGTAATAGAGAATGGCTCGCTATTTTATGATTTATAGAGAGACCAAGAGCTAAAGGAGTATGTTGCTTGACTTTATGAACAAGATTTATGATCTCATCTCTCCAAAGTGGATGCTGCTCTTTTGGAAGAGCTGAGGGTTCAATATCAAGCTGAACTCCTTTGAAAGGAAAGTTTTGAAAAAAATCTATGAGTGCAAGGAGTTTTTCGTGATTTTGAGGATAGATATAGCTCTCGTCACCAAGAAGCAGTTCAATTTGAATGTCATTTTGTTTTGCATCATGAAAAAAGTCTTTTAAGAGTGCTCTCTCATATGCGTTATTTTTGAGTTGCAAGATCTCCTGAGCACTAAAAGAGAGGAAGATTCTTTTTGTTGGAGTGAGTTTGCTAAAAAAAGATGTTTGCGCTTTTTTGTAGTTGCAAAATCCTTCCCAGCTATACCAGTCAAGCTTAAACTCTGAACTCCAAAGAGAAAGTGTAAAGAGAAAAAGAAGGATTGTTTTTTGCAGCATATTTAGTAGTTTCCTTTTTTGAGTACCCACCATGGTGCCATATTTGAATCAAGATGTGATTTGTTGATTATAGAGTGAAGCAGTGCCAGTGCGGCATTTATTCTCGCTGTATAGGTAAAGATAGGAAAAAGAGGAAGATATAATACGTACTCTAAATCCTCTTTAGGACGTTCACTGATTAAAAAGATATAAAGTATATAAAAAATCAGAAGCATCATAAAGTAAAAAGCATAGACAATAATGCTCAATCCTAGAAGATAATTAAATGGTACAAATATCAGCATCAGAATTGTATAAAGTGTAATGACAAAGGGCATGATGATTTGGAAGAAATAGACACCAACAAGGGTGAAGAGATAGTTAAGCCCACCAAGAAGACTCGGTCGGATATTGTTTATATATTTTCGAATAAGTATATAAAAAAGATCTCCTTCCCAGCGAATTCTCTGTTGAAAAAATCCAAGAAGCGTACTGGGGACCTCTGTATGCCCTATGACATGCGGGTCAAAAACTATACGCCAGTTTGGATACATAGCAAAGTGCTCTTTGAGTCGCATTGTTATATCAAAATCTTCAGCAGTACCACTATCCCATCCCATAAGCAGTTTTAAAATTTCAATACGAAAGATACCAAAAGCACCGGAGATATTGTTAACCATATTAAAAGAAGACAGCCCTGTTCTTCCTGCTGTGATAGAGAGCATATATTCAATGGCTTGCAAGCGTGTTGCCAAAGATTCTTTTGCATTTTTAACGCGTAAGTTTCCAGCTACTGCAACTACATCAGGATTATCAAAGTTTTGTACAGCTTTAATGACCATGTCATTATCAAAAGTCGTATCACCATCAAGAGCCATAAAGATTTCCCCACTGGCTAATTGCATACCAAGATTCATCGATGAAACTCGTCCGCCTCTTTTATACTTTGGAATGACTTTAAGTTCACGGTTTTGCAAGGCATTAATCTCATTTTTTAAATGAAGAGCGACATTATGAGTCTTTTTATTTGCAAGTGCGCCATCAATAACGACAAGTATCTCTATTTCACCTGGATAGAGTTGATGAGCTAAGGAGTAGATAGGCTCAATGATATTTTCACCCTCAGAATAGCATAGAAGAGTACAAGTGACTTTTGGCATATTTTTTGGAAAAGCTACTCTTTTTTGCTCTTTTTTTGCCCAGATAAACATGCCTAAAATAACCATAAAGAGTAGTGGTAGTTCCAGTAGCAGTATAAAAGGAGTAAAGAGCAACAAAAAATCTGCAAATGTCGAGTGTGACTGTAAAATGTCAAAAAGTGTTTCAAGTATTGCATTTATCATTTGCTATTTATTTTCCTCACTTTGTAATAAATCATTCATTATGGTTTTTGCATTACTTTTCTCTTTGAGTGGATTTTTAATGGTATAGAATGTTTTTAATTTTACAGAGAGTTGCGGTCCGTTTTCTATCTTCAGCTCATGCAGAATATTTAAAAGTCTCTCTTCTATTCCTTTTTTCGATGTCGTCGGCAACAGTATCCAGAGTCTGTGTTCATCATCCATTGAGAGCATGTCTGTCTCACGCAGAAGTTCTAAGATTCTGCGTGAGAGCTCCTCCATAATCTCATTTGTTTTTGTAAAACCGTAGTAGTTGATAAATTTATGCATATTATCAAACTCTAAAAGAACTACTAGAAAATGAAAAGTGCTATCTCGTTTAAAAACAGAAGTCATCCAGTTGAGGAAGAGTTTGAACTCATCTATCTTAATATGTTTGAGACTCTCTGCAAACATTGAGAAGATGACATTCTTTTGGTCCAACAGAAGATACTCCTGCCCCTGCAGTGAAAGCTTGAGTTTATGAAACTCCTCTATATTTAACTTGTCAGGTTCATTCTCAGCAGAACAGTCCATACATCGTGCAACAACATAAGGCTCTTTAAATATATAGCTGCAGTCATAACATTTGTACTCAGAAGCAGGGAGGTCATAGTCAACGCCTATAAGCTTAAGCTGCGTGAGACATTTTGGACAGACCAGACCTGCATCTTTTTGAAATTGCTTCTCTTCATCCACATAACCGCATGAAAAACAGTGTAGAATTTTTGACTCTTTTATATTGATACTCTTACACTGCGGACATAAATCGATAAAATAGAGATGTGCACTTTGGCATTGGTTACATAAGCGCACTCTGTCTACAATTTTAGAAAATGTAAGTAGACTTTTTGCTGTAAGCTCATAGACCCAAGAATCATTAGACGTTTGAGAAATGAACTCTAAAATAGGATATTTGTAGAGTTTTTTTGTTTTTGGATGAAATTCGGGGATCAGTTCATAATCTTCCCGCAGATAAAGATAAAGAAGAAGTTTTTCTTCTCTTTTTAATGCTTTTATATTAAGTTTTAATTTAGAGAGTAACTCTTGTGAAAACTTAAAGCTTTTAAACGCATCTTTGAGGGATTTTTCACCATCAAAAAGTCTGTTTTGTATAAGATCTTCTGTATATACAAGATAGTACCAAAATTCAGAGGAACGAATTTCTTTTATTAACTCATCTGCTATATCACTACATGAAGCACTAATATAGAACCCTGCAATAGTAGTTTTATTGTTAGAAAATTCTTCCCAGCTTTTAAATGTAACAATATCATATTCAGTATCAATCGAAGAATCACTAAAGACGGCTATCTGTTTCAAGGCTGTCTCCTCTGTCAAAGTTATGAATATTATAGCACTATTTGTAAAAAGTTATTGTATATTTATGAGGCAATACATATGCAACAATGCATATGTAGAGAAAGTATTAGTTCATGGAAGCCATTGAGGCCATAACCATACTAAAGATGTAAAAAAACATCAACGCAACAAAGATAACATATACCCATACTACCCATTGATTGTAGCCACCAACTGCACGCATTGTCTCAATTCGTTTGTCAATATCATCAATATTTGCTTCAACCTCTGCTTTTTTATGTTTATAGCCTTTATAGATAAAGTATGTAGAAAAACCACCGGCTAAAACTGCAATAAGAAGACCACCAAAAGGAATAATTCCAGCTAAAAGAGAGATGATGAAAAGTACAAGTGCAGGAATGTACTGTTTTCTGTAGAGCAAAAATGCCCAACCTCCAAAGAAGGCCCACCAGCTCCATACCCATTTCATTGAATCAATACCATTGATATTGAACTTTGAAAAAGCATTCTGATACCACAATGTTTTTTCGGACTTGTTTACAAATGCTTCTATCATTGCATTTTCATAATCTTTTTCTTCCATTGAGAGCCTTTTAGGTTAAATTTCACATATTATAATGTAAAAAATTAAAAAAGAGTAGGTTCAAGTGCTTTTACTTTGTAAGATTTTCTGTGAATTGGTGAGTAACCATATTTTTTAATCATTTCAATATGGAGTTTTGTTCCATACCCTTTATGTTTTTCTAATTGATACTCGGGATACTCTTTTGCAAGTTCTAAAATATCTCTGTCATGGGTTACTTTTGCCAAAATGGAAGCAGCACTTACCTCTGCAACTTTTCCATCGGCCTTTATCATAGTCTCCAAACCTTGCACCCCAAAGTTTGAGTTTCCGTCAAAGAGATAACTCTGGGCTTCAAGATTTTGCATAATCTCCCTCAGCCCCTCACGCAGACAGTGAGATATACCATTGGCGTCAATTGCAGCGGCAGAAAATTTAACTATATGATAAGTAGAGCATTTGATTATCTCTTTATAGAGTGCTTCTCTTTTTTTCTCTGTGAGTTTTTTGGAATCATTGAGCCCTGTCACAGTCTCACGCAAGATACATCCCGCCATTACCAGATCACCAGCAAGCGGTCCACGACCCGCTTCATCTATGCCACACAGCTTGTCCATTTTAATCTCCCAAAGCCCAAATATCAAAAGGTATTATATCAACTTGAGAGAGAGGATGCGCAATGTTTCCTTCTTTATTCATAGTGACAACTGTGATTTTTCGCACACCATAGCTAAAGATAAAGGCCTCAATACTCTCCAGTTTTTTAAACAGACGCCGCTCATCCGCAAAAGGTTTGGAGAGGATAATCTCATCATTATCTGGCAGATAAAAATCAACCCCCTCTTCATAATAAACTTTTTTGGAAGCTTTAAAAAGCTCTAAAAATATCATATTTTCAAAAAGGCGACCGAAATTTTTCTCTACTGAGAGGGCAGCTTTAAGCGATGTATCGCAGAGATAGACTTTTTTTGTGGCTTTTGCGTGAGCAAACTTTTCTAATAAATGAATATAGTTTTTCTCACGCAGGGCTTCAAAAGATTTGTAGAGTTTGTCTTTGGAGATTTTACGACTCTGTTTGAGACGCTCATAAATGGTAAAAGCAGAGAGCTTTTGTGAGAGAAACTTTGCACACAGACGCATAATGTCAAACTCAACGGAGTCCAAGCTGTTTTGCAGTATATTTTGTAAGAAATATATGCGCTCATCAGCACTGATAGTATGCATAGCAGCAAATCCGCCAAGCTGGACAAAGTGCTTGAGTGCAGAAGAGTCATATTTATGCTCATAGGCTAAAAACTCCTCATAATCAAGTGGATAGAGTTGTAGTGTTTTTAAAAAAGGAATGTTATAGTGTTTTTGGGAAGCAACTAGCAACTGTGTGACATTTGGAAATATAAAACCCTCCCGATAGTTGTCATATGCAAGAACATCGATTTTGTTGGCATTGCAAAAATCAGCAAGTGCCGCATTAAAAGGCTCTAATTCTATGCGTATATCTACACAGTTGATGTAGAGATAGGAGCTTTTTTTTAAAGAGAGCAGATAGTTTTTTATCAGTTTTGTCTTGCCGCTCTGCGTGATGCCGTTTATCTGGTAGGATTTATCATCAATATAGACTTTTCTTTGGTGATACTTTTCAAGTTGTAGGTCGGTTTTGTAAAACTCTTCAAGTAAAATTTCCATAAATTATCCATTTTTTTGTGTAGTGTATTGTATCATTTCCTTATTAAAAGGAAATAAATTTACAATAATTTTGGTTTTCTGCCCCATAATCCTTGAATATTACTCTGTATGCGTTCCCGCGCAGAACATGGGAATAAGAGAAATGATGTATTAAGCATTTTCTTATAATGGGGGGGGGTAAAATACAACATAAAATCATAAAAAAAGAGAATCACAATGAGAAAAAAACTCACTCTTAGCCTAGTGCTAGTAGGTATGATGACAAATAGTTTTGCTTCTACAAATGAGGCATGGAAGAACATCAACGAAAACAGAAATGCAACAATCAACATATATGGTGTAGGTGCGAAAGTCGATGCTTCTCATGACAGCTCTGCAGGTTTCGGGCTTATGTTTGATAGTGAGGCTATCAAAGTAAAGGCTGAGGGGACGAGTGATTTTTTCAGAACTGGTGCAGTTTTGAAAGTGAATCCTTTTACTCAAAATCTTTACTTCAAATTTGGTTTGAATTATTTGAACCAAAAAGTTTTCTCTCCTGTAAACACAAGTACAAGAGTAAATCAATACTCTGCAGCATTTGCAACTGGTTATATGCTTAGAGATGATTTTTATGCTGAAATTGGTGGTAGTCATACAAAACTAAATGGAAAAGTTTTTGGTGACTATGAAATCAAAGATGAAAAAACATCTATTGGTTATATAGAACTTGCAAAAAGATGGGAAAGCTCATTTGGTACAATAGATACTACAGCAAATGCTGGTCAAGTTTTCTATGAGTACAAAGATAATGAAAGCTCTTATGGTTTAGGTGTTGATTATTATCCAGTTGATAATGCTAAGTTTTCTTATGCATATCAATATGAAAAAGATAATACAATAAATTCATATGCAGCTTCGTATTCTTTTGTATTTGTGGAGTATGTGGATAATATCTCAAGAGATACTTATCAAGTTAATGCTGGTTTTAAAGTAGCATTTGATAATATATTTGATATTTCTACTTGGAAGGCACCTACAAATATCAAATCTCATCTTAGTGAATTGCATAAATTTGAGTCAATTACTTTTGATACAAATATGCAGCTTCAATCAACTGCAGGAGTACAAAAAACTCAAGCTGCTATAGATAGAGATAATACTCCAAATCCAGTAAATCATGCACCAGAGTGGACACAATCTACTTATGATACAGGTCTAACTGTCAAATGTTTTAACTGTTGTCAAACGAACCCTAAAAATTTGCACTAAAAAGTAAAAAAAAGTTACAATTTGAAACTTAAACCACCTCTTTGTTTTGCCCTGTTTTATTTGAAGATTTTGATCCAAACTTATATAAATC
>NZ_JALCZL010000027.1:0-25924 GCF_039667035.1 Sulfurimonas sp. NWX79 | reverse complement strand
CAAACCCAAATGACAATATAGGTGCAAGATACTCTATAGTGGCTATTTTAGAAGGCTTTGACTCTCAAGAGGAGTATGAAGAGCAGTTTGAGAGTAAAAATGGGATGGGACTTGAGTATGAAGCTCTTGAAAAATGGTTCTACGAGTCTGCTCAAAAGCATTTAGATGTTATTGGGTGGTGGTTTGAACTCGAGGGTAAGTAAAAAAGTAAAGCTATGTTACCTAAAAAACAAAATTTATCTCGGCTAAATATTTTTTACAAAAAATCATATAAAAATATAAAAAATAAATTTTACTCTAAAGCACTATGTTATAAAGCAGTTTTTACTGAGAGAAAATTTTATAACATAAACTTCAAAGGTGCTATTCTCTCTAATTGTAATTTTAAAAAAGCGACATTTACAAATGTAGAATTTCTTGGAACTAATCGAAACCGTTCAAAAATCTGTGTCAATCGGGTAAAACAACAAATACGAGGACACAGAAATGAATATAGAAATAGATGTAGAGTAATTTGCTCGTGATATTAAAGTAGGTAAAAGTATTAGTGGTAAAGATGAAGCATTAGGTTCTCTCATAAAACAACCTTACAGAAGTTGCACTTGCAGCTGAAATAGATTCTCACCTTTAAATATAGTTATCATTTACTATTATCCTTCATCTTCTAAAAAAATGAAACTTCATCATTTTTATAAACAACAACTCTATTTCTTCCGTCTCTTTTTGCTTGGTAAAGTGCATCATCCGTCATAGTATAAAACCCTTGCTCATCAACAGATTCTTGTGAAAAATCAACTGTTAGTAAGCCGATTGAAACAGTTATCTTGTTAGAAATTTTTGAATTGCTATGTTCAATATTAAGATCTTCAATATTTTTACGAATTTTTTCTGCAATCAATAGTGAATCAGAAACATTACATCCACTAAAAAGTACACCGAATTCTTCACCACCAAGCCGAAATGCATAGTCTCCAGGTCTTCTGATTGACTCAAGTATAGTATTTGAAATTTTTATTAAAACTTCATCGCCCATGCAATGTCCATAAGAATCATTGTACTGCTTAAAATAATCAATATCTAACATCAAAAACGACAAAGAGGATTGATCTCTTTGCGCTCGTTTAATCTCTCTTTCTATCACTTCATTAAAAAATCTTCTATTATAAAGCTTTGTCAAACCATCTGTTACAGCTAATGTCTCAAGCTCCTTTTTCATCGTAATGTCACACTGTACTACAACTTCTGCTATCTCTTTGGCATCCTTATCAAGAAGTGGCATTATAGTGGACTTCACCCATATTATTTTTCCCGAATTATCTACCCGTTTAATCTCTTTATTGAGATCTCTTTCTTGCGGCATGTCATTAATTATTTGTGCATATTCAACATAAGCATTCATTATATTATATCCTTATACATATCTCGTATCTGTACAAAAGCATCAAAATTATCTAAAAATAGATTTGCAAGGTGTGGATCAAAATGTGTACCAGCATTGTCTATAAAATATTTTTTTACATCTTCTAGATCCCATGCTTTTTTATAGACTCTCTCGCTTGAGAGAGCATCAAAAACATCGGCAATAGCAACTATCCTTCCATATATATGAATATCTTCACCTTTTAAACCTTGCGGATATCCACTTCCATCCCATTTTTCATGATGCATATATGCTACAATGGAAGCAGCTTGGAGTATTGGTCGTTTAGAATCCTTAAAAAGACAATATCCTACTTCAGAGTGTGTTTTCATAATCTCCCACTCATCACTGTTCAATTTTGATGGCTTTTTAAGTATATCATCTGAAATTGCCACTTTACCTATATCATGCATAGGAGAGGCATAGTAGAGTATATAAGCTTCATCTTCACTAAGTCCAGCTAAAATGGCTAATTTTTTACAACATTCAGCCACTCTTTTGATATGATTGCCTGTCTCTTGAGAACGGCTCTCTGCAATCTCACCCATCTTATAAATCATCTCTTTTTGCGTATCTTCTATCTCATAATGAAACTGCATAATTTTTGTAATATCAGAACTCATCCATAGATATTCAATAATTTTACGATTGGTATCATAGATAGGCATCACTGTCGTTTCTGTATAGAACAATTCTCCTTGTCTATTTTTTCGTGTAATTTTCCCAACCCAAACTTTTCCACTTTCTACCGTTGTTATAATCTGATTATATTGTCCTTGAAATAAAGCTATATCATTAGAAAGAGCCAAGTGTGTTTGTCCTAAAATTTCATCTTCCTTAAAACCGGAAATTTCACAAAATTTCTCATTAATACCAGTAATACGGTGCTTAGTATCAGTATGCGACAAAATATTGCTTTTATTGATAGCATCTTGATACTCTTTAGCAAGAAAACTTGTTTCATGCAATTCGTGTTCAACATTGTCTTTAGCGTGTTTTAATGCTAAATCTTTTTTGTTTAAAAGCACTGCCATATCTACTTTAAGTACAAACTCTTCAATATTAAAGGGTTTGCGTATAAAATCAAAAGAACCTATTTTTAAGCACTCTCGAACCATCTCTTGATTTGAACTTCCTGAAAGTATAATAACAGGAATATGTTCATATTCAGGGCGAGCTTTTAACTCTCTTAAGACTTCAATTCCATGTCTATCTGGCAGTTCCATATCTAAAACTATGACATTTATACTGTTTTTTGCTAAAAATTTAAAGGTCTCTTTTGCATCTTTTGCAGTGATTACATTGTAATTTCTTGTATGAAGTATTTTACTAATTTGATCCCGCATGAAGCGCGAATCATCAACCGAGAGTATAGTTATATCATGGTTATCATCGATGCTTTGCATGGTTTTATGCATACTTACCACTGCTGTATCAAAATATTTATCCTTAATCAAATAATCAAGAATCCCATTTTTATAAAGTGCCTCTCGTAGTTCTAAATCTTTTTCAACAGTAAGAACAAAAATTTTTGCATCAGAGAGCTTCATTGTAAGCTGTACAAGCTCTTCACCATACATATCTGGCAAATTCAGATCAAGGATGATAAAGTCGAATACTTCACTGTGAAGTATCTTTTCAGCCTCTTGAAAACTTTTACTAATGTGACATTTATACCCATAGTGAGTAAATTTTTTTTCTAATATTCTACTTACTAATTTTGAATCTTCAACTATTAATATTTTATATGCTGTCATATCATATCCTTAAAAGAACTCCAAATCATCCTCATCATCATATTCTTCATTTTGCTCAGCAAAAACTTGTTCGATTTCAAGTATATTAGATGAAAAAGAGGCATCAAGGTAGTGTATATCTTCTGTTGCATGATCTATAAATATCACCTGTAGCCATTTTTCCAAGTCGCTGATAACAGAAAGGAACATTGTAATAAAAAGTTTTTTAGCAGGTTCATTTTCAAATGCATTTTCACTCAATGACAATAAAAATTTATTCAACTCGCCAAAAGCTCGTGCCGCTACAGCAAAGTATCCTATAGATTCTACTAGACGGCACACTTCTTCAATAATAGGGACTATACTTTCTCTTACTATTGAAAGGCTCATTGAAGAGTTGGCCTCTTCAAGTCTATATACAATCCCAATAAGAGCATCGAGTTCTACTTCCATATTTTCAACTTTATCTATAATGTTATCATCAAGAAAACTCATGAAATCAGCTGCAGAAATTTTATCTGTTTGTGAAAAACGAATATCTGCTTCTCGTGTTTTATCTCTTTTTTTACTCTGTAATGATTGTGTAACCTCTTTTTTTTCTACTGTATTGACAGGTATAGAAAAAACTTGCATTTCTAAATCTTCTACATAGGCATTTATCTCTTTTGCAATAATTAATCTCTTTAAAATTCTATATAAAAATCTATAGACTTTGTTTCTATCAAATGGGATTGGCAATAAGCCGTCTAAACAATAACATTCATCAATTATTTCAAGTATTTTCAAGTCAGTTATATTATCTTTAATGAGGTATACCGGAAGCAGTTCATTCTCTTTCCTTAGAGATTGAATAAAAGTTCGAAGATCTTCAAGGTCTTCAAATTTTGGATGATTGTTCATTTTTATAAAAACGATATCTATAATTTTAGAATATTCATATTTTGCAATCTCTTTATCATTTGACAACAAACAATCTCTAAAAATAAAATCAAACATGTCATAATAAGATGCCAATTCACTATCAAAATTAAAAAACAAAGCATTAAGATTGGAAGCATACTCATTAGTTAGTTTGATTATTGTTTTCATATTACCTCACTGTATTTATTATATTTGCCATCTCAGCAAGTGAGAGTGATGCTTTTGCCGCGCCAATTTCTAAAGCCTTTTTAGGCATCCCATATACGATGCAGCTTTTTTCTTCTTGGACATAGGTTGCAGCACCTGCATTTTTCATCTCTAAAAGTCCTGTAGCACCATCATCCCCCATTCCTGTAAGTAAAAAACCTACACCGAAAATACCTGCCTCCTTTGCCATCGAACGGAAGAGAACATTTACACTTGGTTTATGTGAATTTACTTTAGGGTAGTTTTTAAGCACAACTTTGTATTGAAAGCCTTTCTTTTGAACTTCCATATGCAGATCTCCTGGAGCTATCAATATACGTCCATGCATAAGTACATCATCCTCAGTAGCCTCTTTTACATGAGATACAGGTAAAATCTGATTGAGCCTATCAGCAAAGGAAGCAGTAAAACCCGCAGGCATATGTTGTGTTATAACTATTGGAGGATGATTTGGCTCAAGTTGCATCAATAGCTGTTCAAGTATTTGGACACCACCTGTTGAAGCACCAATTGCTATGATTTTTTTAGAAGGTGGTAGAGAGCTTGCAGCTTTTACACTACTTGATACCTGTTTTTCACTAAGTATTTTACTCTCACTTGTTCTTCTGATATTTTGAATGTAAGTAGCATGCGATTTAGCGGCAATTCTCACCTTTGAGACAAATTCTTCTCTTTTATTCCCGAAAAACTCATTTATATTTGAAGTAGGCTTGAGAACAATATCTACTGCACCCATACGCATAGCATCTATGGCAGAAGAGCTTCCTCTTGTTACAAGAGTCGAGCATATGATAGTAGGAATTGGCTTTTGCTTTCCTATCATCTCTAAAAATGTCAATCCATCCATCTTAGGCATCTCAATGTCTAGTATAAAAACATCGGGTAATCCCGTGCGTCTAAAGACTTCAAAAGCATCCACAGGATTTGGAGCACTTCCTATAATTTCTATATCATTAATAGGTGAAAAAATCTTTTTAAACTCATTTCGCACAAGTGCAGAGTCATCTATTACAAAAACTTTTATCATTTAAAAAAACTCCAATTCACTCTCATCTTCATCTTCACTTTTTCCCTTTAAAACATTCTGCATAAAATCTATATTGTTTTTCAAAGAGTGTTCAAATACATACACATCTTTAAATATTCTATCGACAAACATATCCATCAAATAGATACTTACATCACTGAGTATCTCTGAAAGGTAAGTAAATCCAGAGAGGTTTTGTGGCGATATAGCTTCAAGATCCAAATTTCTTAAATAAGCTGCCAAATCCTCATAAATAGGGCTTACAGACTCTGTATCCTTTGCTTTGGAGAAAATATCTGCCACTTCATCAACTCTTCGTGCAATATTAATGAAAAATTGATGGGAAAGGTTCCCGTCATTAAGATCTTTAACAATTTCCATCAGATCATCTGCTAAAAAGAGCGCACTTCCCTCATAGGTATCAAAAAACTTATCTATAGCATCTTCTCTCACCCCCTCTTGCTTGAGAATAATTTCTCTTCTTCCTATGGAATTAAGCGCATAAGAACGACTTAGAAGTGTAAAAAGTTTTTTCTCAAATATACTTTTTTCAACTGGATAAGTAATGCTCATGTCAACAAATCCCATCATCTCGAACAATTTAGCATACTCTTTTGGTTCAAACATGAGCAGCGTCATGATTTCATCATCAAATTTTTTAACAGCCTGAAAAAAATTAACTATCAAAGGATTATTATCTTTAACATCAAAAATAACAACATTAATATGTCTCTTGGTTAAAATTGTATTTATCTTCTGGAGTATCTCTTCGTTTACATCCACTTTTGATGCCGATGCAAAGTATGTAGATATCTCATCGTATATCTCTTGCGAATCTCTACCAACATATAAAATATTATGTTCCAATGCTAAAAACTGTAAATAGTTACTATAATCTCTACTCATTATTCTCCCCTTCTAAAATCTCATCCATCTTTCTAAATGCAGCGCTAAGTACATCCTTGTAATAACTTTGGGTACTTTTCGATATATAATTTTTAAAACTCAAAAGCTTTATCTCTTCCTCTTTTGATGCTTGAGAAAGAGAATTTTTCAAAGCACCTATAAAATCCCGATCTTGTTGTGACATCTCATAGATCGTTAAACCAAATCTTCGGCTGTATTTTATAATCTCATCATCCAACATAAGAAGATAATTGTCTTTATCTTCCTCAAAAAGATTATCAACAACCGCATTTATATTCTTAAATATACCCCGAACATCACCAAAGTAATTTTCAAACTGATGTTTTACATACTCAACACTTTTTACCCTGTTTAAAGCAAATACAAATTTTAAATCTGGATTGTTTCCTTTTAAAACACTATATATAAAACTTGCATTCACAGCATCTTGTTCACCATCAAGCATAGGAATAACAACCAAATCCAAGAAGTGTATCATTCCACTTTCACTTAGTGCTTCAATGAGTGTCATTGTTGTTTTATTTGCACCAATATCTAAGCAAAGAGATTCATCTTTCGCAAAAATCTCAGCTAACTCTTCTCGAAGTAAAGGGGAAGCAACACTGACCTGTTTTCTTTTACTTAAACTGCTCGCACCATAGCTTGAACTATCATTGTTTTCGTCATCAAACTCATAATGACTCACAATTTGATTGCCATTTTTCTCAAATATATAAGGCAAAATAAGTTGCATAGAGATAGTGCTCTTTCCAACACCACCTTTGCTGGATATCACAGCAATTTTTAGTTTCTCTGCTATCATTTTATCTTCCTATATACAGAAGTAGCAACACTCTCTAAATTTGCAGTATTGAGCATATTTAGATTTTCCGTTAAAGAGATAAAAAAATAGCCACCGACCTTAAGATTCCGTAACACATTGTCCACGACCATCTGTTTTGTATCATCATCAAAGTAAATAAGCACATTTCTTAGCCATATCACATCAAACCTACCTACTTCTCCATTGTACTTCATTAGATTGCCTACTCTAAAGTCCATATTTTCAACTAAAGCTCTATCCATAAGAAACTGTCCCTCATGACGACCCCGTCCCCTTAAACAATACTCTTTTTTAAGTTCTATGGGGATTTTATCTGCCCACTTTTCAGGATAGAGTCCAATACGGGCTTTTTTAATAACATCTGTGTTGATGTCAGTCCCAACTATCTCCCAATCACTTCTAGCCATTGTCTTGTCTAACAGCATCGCTACAGAATAAGCTTCTGCACCAACAGATGCAGCAGCACTCCAAAATCGGAACTTTGTTTTAAAGGGATGTTTTGGAATAATCTCCTTTTGCAGATACTCAAAATGATCTATCTCTCGAAAAAAATAGGTCTCATTCGTGGTTATAAGATTTATCATCTCTATGCGTTCTGTCACATTAATCTGTACAAGACGGATATAATCAAGATAATTATCAAAACCATAATGCAAAAGTCGCTTTAAAAGTCTACTTTGCACCAAAAGTTTTTTAGAAGATTGCAAATCTATTCCAACTTCTCTAAAGATCAATTTTTGTACAGTAATAAACTCATTATCACTTAAAAGTATTGCCATATCTACACCATCAATTTTTGCATAGCTTCGCTAAGTGCCAACATATTGACTTTACCAATAATATCTTGTGCACCAGCTTCAAGTAGTGAATCTGCCATATTGTCGTTAGACATATTCGTATGCACTATAATATTGATACCATCATATTTTTTCTCTCTGCGAATCGTATCTATCACATCTCTTCCACCAAGTACCGGCATCTCCAAATCTGTTATAAAAAGAGAAATCTCTTCAGGTGCAATGTATTGCAGATCTTCAAGTAAAAGCTGCCCATTTTCATACATTCTATATTTCAATCCCATTTTAGTAAAAAGAGACTCTGCCATTTTTCGTATAAAACGGCTGTCATCAGCAAAAAGTACAAGTTTGTCATTTTGTACCTTATCAATTTTTTGTGTATCTTCCATCGCTTGGGTATCTATTGTTTTAAAAACATCCAGTAGCATCTTGTCACTGTCAAATATCATACACATTTGAGACTTTTGTCCTATATTTACCCGCGTAATAAAAGAAGTTTTTTCATCATTTTCAGAATTATCTGTCATGGTTTCTGGTGGAATATTGACAATATATTCTACTCTTTTTACAACAATCCCGAGCCTGTGTCCTCCATAGTGAGCCAATATGATAAGTTCATATTCGCTATCATCTAACACCTCATTACCAAACCACTGATCGAAGTTTATAATGGTTGTCATATTCCCACGAATATCTGCAGTACCAATGATAAGCCCCTCTGCATTAGTGCGAGCAATATCAATATCTTTATAAACTAATAGCTCCTCAATCTTAGAGACATTTTTTGCATAAAATTGCCTGTCACTTCCTTCAAAGACAAGATATTGACTTGTATCATTTGCATTTGCACTTACTAATGCTATAAGGTCTAACTCATCATCTTCATCCATTATATTGTCTATCTCTATCTCTTCATCATACTCTTGCATATCTTCTCTTTTAGTGTGCTAGTTGTGAAAGTTCATTGACATTTAAAATAGCATTTGTATTTAAAATGGCGATGTACTCATTTTCATATTTTCCCATATGAAGAATATATTTGGGATCTATCTTTGAACCGAACTCTGGGGCTTTTTTAAGATTATTGGCATCAATGCTATCAACTTCATACACCTCATCGATGATAATTCCAAGAGGCATAACTGCTTCATCTTTAGCATAGTTAATAACAACTATGGAAGTTTTATCTGCTATACTTGTCTGACCAAGTCCAAATCTATCAAGCAAATCGATAACAGGAACAATATTCCCCCGTATATTTGTCACACCTTTTACAAAACTCTGCATCATAGGAACTTTTGTCAGTGAATTATACTCCACTATCTCCTGGGCTTTAAGTGCCTCTATGCCATAAAGCACTCCACCTACCAAAAAAAGTAGATACTGATTCTCAGCACTTGAGTTCTCTATTTCTAACTCTTGCGTTTTTGCATTCATCTTAAGCTCTTAATATCTATCAAAATCACGAAGGTCTAAACCACCATCCTGCGAGCTTTGTGGTACTTGTGCTACGGCTCTATTTTGTGGCTGTGGTGCTGCCAAAGGAGCAGGAGAGCCAAACATATCACTCTGTGCTACTTTAAAGAAGCTCATCAATTGCGCAAGATTGTTTGCTTGGCCGTTGAGCTCTTCACTGGCACTTGCCACCTCTTGAGAAGATGCCGCATTTGTCTGTGTTACCTGATCTAGCTGAGTCATAGCGGTATTGATCTGTCCTAGTCCGATATCTTGCTCTTTTGCTGCATTTGCTATATCTTTGATAAGCTCTGCTGTCTCTTGGATTTTTGGAACAACACTGCTGATAAGCTCACCTGCTTTTTCAGATATTTTTACACTATCTGTTGTGATGGTGCTTATCTCTTGTGCTGCTACTTGGCTTCTTTTTGCAAGTTTTCTCACCTCTGCGGCAACAACGGCAAACCCTTTTCCATGCTCACCCGCACGAGCAGCTTCTATGGCAGCATTGAGTGCTAAAAGATTTGTTTGGTACACAATATCTTCAATAATAGAGATCTTTTCACTAATAGTCTGCATCGCTTCGACTGTTTTTGTTACTGCCTCACCACCATCTATAGCCATAGAAGAAGCCTCTTCTGCCAAGTCATTTGTTTTTTGGGCATTTTTTGCACTCTCAGCAACACTGCCACTCATCTCTTCAAGTGCCGCACTTGTCTCCTCAAGAGAGCTTGCCTGCTCGGTTGCACCTTGTGAGAGAGATTGTGATGTAGAGCTAAGCTGTGTTGATGCTGAAGCTATCTCTGTTACCCCACCGTTGATATTACCCACAATATTCTGCAGTTTATCTGCTACAGAGTTTGTCGCTGTTTTTATCATTGTAAAATCACCTACAAAATCTTTCTCGATTCTTGATGTCATATCTCCATTGCTCATCTTCTCAAGTACATCTCCAGCCTCTTTAAAAAGTTCCTGCAGTGTTTGAGCTATCCCATTAGCAGCATTTTTAGCTACATCAAATGCACCTTGGTAATCATTGGTAATTCTAGCACTTAAATCACCGCTACTTAATCTATCTAGCATGCTATTTGTATCTAAAAATGCATCTCTTACAACGGTTGCAAAGCCATTGATACCATTTGTAATCTCATTAAAGTCTCCACGATATTTATTGACATCTATCTGCGCATCAAGATTTCCTTTCTCTCCCTCTTCATTCATCATATTGGAATCTATGATGAGATTGTTAAGCAGGTCTGCTAATTGGTTGACTGCCTCTTTACTTACATTAAACGCACCGTTATAATCTTTATCTATTTTTGCTTTAAAGTCTCCACCACTGAGTCTATCTAGCTTGTCATTGATATCTAAGAATGTATCTCTTACAACTGTTGCAAATCCGTTAATACCTGATGTAATCTCATTAAAATCACCTCTGTATTTATTGACATCTATCTGAGCATCAAGGTTCCCTTTCTCTCCCTCTTCATTCATCATATTGGAATCTATAATGAGATTTTTCAGATTTTGCTGTAAAAGCTGTGTCGATTTTGCGACATCTTCTAACTCACCACTTGTTTGTGGTATTTCTACTTGAAAATTACCATCACTGAGCTCTACTATACTCTCTCTGAGTGCAGCTATCTCATCTACAAGTTGCTGATAATCCGCCTTTAACTGCTTGTTCTCTTTTTTTAGTTTTTTACACTCTTTTTCTAAGTTTTTTTCTGCCATTTGTTATCCTTTTGTTTTATTTTATCTCTTTTATTTTATGTTCCATAAGTTTTGGAATATCGAAGATAAGCGCTATCTCACCACTACCGAGTATGGTCCCGCCACTAATGCCGGGAACATTACTAAAGACTTCACCAAGAGGCTTGATAACTGTTTGGAACTCTCCAAAAAGCTCGTCAACCATCATCCCTATCTTATACTCGCCATAACGAACAACTACTATATTTTCTCTTTGACTTTGGGACTTCTCTTCATGAAAATAGGTTCGCACATCCAAAAGTGGTAACATAGAGTCACGAAGATTTATAAACTCATTTTCTCCCATCTCTTTTTTATAATGATTATCCAGTTCTATACATTCTTGAATCATCTCAAGTGGAATAATGTACTTCGTATTGCCCGATTGAATTAAAAAGCCATCAATAATGGCAAGTGTAAGTGGTAGTCGTATAGTAAAAAGACTCCCCTCACCCGGTTTTGAATCTATCTCAACCGTTCCTCGCAGTGCCTCTATGTTACTCTTTACAACATCCATTCCGACACCACGACCTGAGATATCTGAAACCTCTTCAGCTGTTGAAAGTCCGGCTTCAAAAATAAGATTGTAAATCTCTTTATCACTTAGATTACTATTTTCACTCACTAAACCATTTGCAATTGCTTTTGCCAAAATCTTCTCTTTTGGCAAACCTCGTCCATCATCACTAATCTCTATAACAATAGTCCCTGCATCAGGATAAGTTTTTAACGTCACTTGTCCTTTAGGACTTTTGCCAAGTGCCTTTCTCTCCTGCGGCTTCTCTACTCCATGGTCTATGGAATTTCTCAACATATGCATAAGCGGGTCTGAAATCTTCTCAACCACCATCTTGTCAAGTTCTGTCTCACCACCAATAATCTCAAAATCTATCTCTTTGTCAACTTTTTTGGCTACATCGTTAACAATTCGTTTAAATTTGTTAAAACTATCGCCAACTTGAACCATACGAATGTTCATCACACCTGTTCGTATCTCTTCAAGCATATCACTTAAAATCGTTGCTGATTCACTTAACTCTGTATCATCAAGCATATCAGCTCTTTGAGAGACCTTTGCGTTGGCTATGACCATCTCTGATATTTGGTTTATAAGTTGGTCTATTTTACTCGAATCAACACGTAGAGAAAAGCTTTTGCTCTGGGGTTTTTTGAGTGTTTTTTTCTCTTCTTGCGTGCTTGTTTGTTCTTTTGGAGTTTCATCTTTTTTTATTGCATTTGCAGATTCTTTTAAACTATCCTCCTGAGGCATTTCAGGGGCTACTTGTGTCGTTGTTTTTTTAGAAGCCACCGTGCCTACTCTTGTAGCCATATCAAAACCGGCAAATACCAACTCCTCTCGCAGTCCCTCCTCTTTTGCGCACAAAGCTTCTATTCTGCTAACGTCATCTGCCAAAAATATCTCTAACTCCACATCATCAAGAACAAACTCAAAAATCTCCTCTATCTCCTCATAAGGAGCATCTGTTAAAAACAACACTTCATAGCCTACATATGCCTCTGTAGGATTTAATTCTTTGATATGTGGTATTTTTGTATCAATAAGCAGAAGTTTTTTGATCTCTCCGAGCATCTCAAAAAAACTAAGAATATTGATGATGTCCATTCCACTGGAGAAAAAGTGAGGCTTGAGCCGTATGGAGATGTGCCAAAGTCTCTGACTTGAGTCATTTATATCCTCTGTCTCATCTTGTTTAATTTGCTCTGCTTGTAATGAGGGTTTTGCTTTTTTGGCTCCTGGCAACATGGATTTAAGTATTTCCAAAAGTTCATTGTTTTTTGCCCGTGTATCCTCATCTAGCGGTTCATTGTTTACAGCTAGATCTACAAGTGTTTGGGTGTGATCTTTCGCCTGTAAAAAGATGTCTATCATCTCTTCACTTAGCTTAACTTTTCCATCTCTTACATCACTAAGCAGATTTTCTGCAATATGTGCAAAACCAACAACATCATCAAAGCCAAACATACCAGCTGTTCCTTTGATGGTATGCATAGCACGAAAGAGTGCTCCTATACTCTCTTCATCTGCTCCATTTTCCTGCATATGAATGAGTGCATTTTCCATAAAAGTGAGTTGTTCGTCAACATCTTCGACAAATAATTCCAACTCCTCATTCATCACTTTCTCCTATTAAAAGTAAAGGAGCGCACCCTGCATTTTGAATAATTTCTTTCACTTCTTGGGAAAGATTGATAAGTTCAAAAGATTTAGATTCTTCAAGAGTGCTTTTCTGTGCTGATAAAAAGAGCTGAATTACACTCATATCTACTTTATTTACATTTGTCATATCGACAATGATATTCTCCTGCTCAAACTCTGCCAAGATTGCTTTATGAAGATTCTCCACCTCATAAATACTCAGTTCATCTTGTTCTATTTTCATTTTAACCAACTATGCCAAAAGCTTTTTAACAGCCATAAAAAATTTCTTTTTGTTAAAAGGCTTGAGCATCCATGCTTTGACACCAAGTGCCTGTCCTTTTGCTTTAAGTTCAGGATTTGACTCAGTTGTAAGCATTATGATAGGTATATATTTGTACGCTTCATTCTCTTTAATCTTTGCAACCATTTCAAGGCCACCCATAACCGGCATATTAACATCAGAAAATATCAGATCTATCTTCTGCTGCGATAATACATCCAACCCCTCCTCTCCATTTTCAGCAACAACCGGTTCGTGCCCAGCCTCTACAGTTGCATCTGACGCCACAGATCGAATAAGACTTGAATCATCCACTATAAGAATCTTTCCCATTATAACTCCACAATTAATAATATTCCTAAATAATACCCCCCCCTGTTTTAATTTAATCTTAAATTCATCTAAATAATTTTTATTATGATGAAATATTTGTTATTTGTGATAAAAGTCCACTATTTATGTTATAGTTTCTAACAAATTTAATATATTGGTTTATTTTTTTGGACTAATAATTATCATTTTTTAAGGTAAGAGATGTCTAGAAAAATCATCAAACAAAACTCTCCACTCTCTTTTATGGACTGCAGTAGTTGCGGGGCAAGGTGTTGTCAGAGTAATCTTATTTATGCTTCACTCTATGATATAGAAAAAGTTACCGAACTTTTTTCTCTGTTTTTTATGATTCAAAATCACAAAATTTCTTTGGTTTACTTCTTTTACTATGGAGAGAAAGAGGGTGAACACTGCCCATACCTTCAAAATGATCTCTGCAGTGTTTATGAAAAACGTCCTTATGCCTGTAGAAGTTACCCCTTTAGCCATCAAAGCAGTAGTATCTACTACTCTACTACATGCCCGCATATTGTAGAATCCCAAGAGAGTGGTATGAAGTTTATAGAAGATAAAAAAATAAATCCAGCAATCTTCAATGATTTTGTTACAGAAGATTTTTTACAGAAACAAGATGATGTTATGAAAAAAAGTGAAGAGTTTGTAAGGTTTTGTAACCAAAACGACCTTCTTATCCCTTATGAAAAATTTTATGCAGGAAAAGAGCTCTACATGAATTTCAAACCTTCTATGCAGAAGCAACTCTACTGTATCCATCCCTTTAAGGTTGCAGCGCTACGACTAAGTGGAAAAAAACTTTTCGAAGGAAAAGGGTATTTTTTAAGTATCATTCAAAAAATTATAGCAGCACAGAGAAATATTGAGAAATTATATCTAAAGTCATCATTGTAATTTCAACATTATCTCTTCAGATGGCTCCCCAAAATAATACCCCTGAAATTCATCTATACCGAGTTCTTTTACTGTTTCATAGATCTCTCTACTGGACACATGTTCTGCTATTGTTTTTATACCCAGCTCTTGAGTAAATTTCACAATTGCTTTCACTAATGAATAAGCATGTTTGTCACTGTCTATATTTTTAATCAGGCTTGAATCTAATTTCACATAATGTGGAGCCAAAGAAACAATTTTAGACATATCCGAAAATCCTAAACCAAAATTATCAATAGTGATAAGTACTCCTAAACGTTTATACTCATTAATAAAATCAACAAAAAGATCATAATCACGCTTCGGATGTTCCAATAATTCAAAAATAACCTGTGAACTGATATCAAAGTTTGTTTTTGTTGCCAAATGGTGTCTATGGATATTTTCGCGCAATAATCTATTTATTTCACGATTTTCAATATCATGAAATGTCAAGTTAATTGAGATATGTAAATTTTTTTCAATCATTGTATGAAATGCTTCTTGAATCATAACAGTCGTTAGTCCAATATACTGCCTTGAGATTTTTGAAAAATCTAAAAACATATGAGGAGCTATTAATTTAATAGAACCATCTACATCATACTGTTTTAATCTGATAAGTGCTTCATATTTTATAATCTCTTGATTTTTATTCACGATTGGCTGATAAAAAGCATGAACTCTTTTCTCTTCAAGTGCTTTATTTATCTCCTCTCGCCAATATAGATTTTTTTGTAACGCCTCTCTTCTATCTGCCTCGCTGTTATAACCCAAATATTGTCGGCCCTGTTTTCTGGCCTCTTGAACTGCCATATCTGCTTTACCATAACTATTTTCCTTATCAAATGATATCCCTACAGTTATTGAAAGCAAAATTGCCTCTTTAATAACAGGAATAACAATAGGATTTATTTCTATATAATGAATAAGAGCCTCAATCTTTTGAACATACTCATCAGGGTCAATCATTGTAGAAACTTCAAACAGAATAAATTCATCCCCACCCATACGATAGATTTCAAAATTTGTTTCTTTTATAAAATTTTGAAGCAACACTACAAATTTCTTCAAAATTTCATCACCAATAGTTAAACCATAAATTTCATTATAAATGTGAAATTCATCAATATTGATTAAAATAATTACCGGTATTTCAAAATTTTTCAAATTCTCAATCTTCTCAAGTAGTGCAATATGACTTCTAAGTCCTGTTAATTTATCATATTCATATTTTTTTCTGAGTTCCTGTTTATGTAAATCAATCATGGAATAATCGTTGGCGTGCGGTTTGATGCTCTGAATTTTAAAAACAATTTTTTGAACTGCTTCAACAAAATTCTTGGAGTGCAAAGGTTTTATCAAATATGCATCAATATTTAATGATATACATGCAGTCATCAAAGAGGGGTCGTTCCATGCACTATAAGCGATAATAGGAATGAGTGGATCATCAAGTCGAATATTTTTAATAAGCTCAATACCATCCATTTTTGGCATCGCTATATCGGTAATAATAAGATCATACTTGTTGGCTCTGTACATATTCAAACCCTCAAGTCCATCATTAGCTATCTCAATAGATCCAAAAAAATTTTTAAATAGCTCACTTGAAGTTTTTTGCATAGCAACATCATCTTCTACATACAACAACTTTAAATCTTTTGTGTATTCTTTTAGCTCTTTATAGGTCATTTAAGCCCCCCCCCGCAAATCTATCATGAAACAGACACCATCATCTGTATTTTTGGCGATGAATTTTCCATTATGATGCTCTTCAACAATTATTTTTGACATATAAAGTCCGAGACCTGTTCCATTTTTTTCACTTTTTGTGGAGAAATAAGGATCAAAAATCTTTTTCATGATATTTTGAGGGATCCCTCCCCCATTATCACAGATAGAAAGTGTTTTATTTTTCGTTGATATCGTAATACGAGGATTCTCAATACTATGTTCTCGAAAATTATCTTGTGCGTTTTTTAATATATTTAAAATCACCTGCATAATTTCACTGTCATACATTTGTATTTTTTCTAAACTTCTATAGTCATAATCTATTTGAATATTATCATTTCTAAGCGAAGCTAAAATAATATTTAACGACTTTTCAACAACTGTTTCATAGGTACAGAAGATAGATTTTTTATTTGGTTTATAAAAATTTCTAAAATCATCGATTGTATTTGTTAAATTTTGAACAAGATCTTCAATAATTCTAAACTGTTCCAAAAAATAATTCTGACACTCCTCTTGAGAACTTTTTTGGTCTAAATCATAATATTCTAATTCTACCTTCATAGATAAATTTGCTGCTGTGCTAGCAATAGCACCCAAGGGTTGTCTCCATTGGTGTGCAATCATAGATATCATCTCTCCCATTTGTGCTAAGCGTGATTGTTGTTGCATCTGCTGATCTTGATACCTATTTTTCTCAACCTCTTTTTGAATCCTATTTTCCAGTGTTTTATTTAACTCTTCGAGTCTGTTTTGCTGATTAATCCTCTGCGTAATATCTTCAATTATCACGAGAGTGCCTTCCACCATAGCTCTTATCTTTATATCAAGCATTTTATTTTTATATGGAAACTTTTCAATATCTAATTCCAACTGATTTTCCAAAATAAATTTCTTCTGATATATATCAATAATTTCAGGAAGAGCAACAAAAAGTTTTTCATAATTATTGTCCAAATACTCATTGAGATCTTTCTTTTTTACCTCTAAAATATCCAACATATTACTATTAATCATACTTATTTCAAGATTTTTGGATATTGTAAGTACTCCATAGGGAATATTCGTAATAATTCCACTCAAATACTGGTGCAGCGCAAGGGACTGGTTAGATTGTTGCATTACTCTTCTCCTTTTTTAATAACTATAAGCGTTGAGTCATCATCAACATTGTAACTGTTAAAAATATCTGTAGCAATTTCAAGGGTTGAGAAATTTTTAAAACTTTTCTCTACTGCAATATTTTTATCTATTCCGTCACTTGCCATAATAATGCAAAACCCATTCTCTAATAAATGGCTATGTACCTGAATTTTTTTTGGCAATTGCAAACAAGAAGCTCTATGATAGGCATGAAATTTCACACGAGGAGAAGATAATATAAAACCATCTCCTAAAATAAGATATTCAATACCAGCAGGATAAAAACGCAAGAGTACAATCGTCGCATCTTCAATAGTCTCATCATTGAGAAACATAAGTTTTAGCTTTGCTACTATCTCATCTAGAGGCAATCTGTAATATTCTAAAAGAAATCCTTTAACACTCTGTGCAGACTTGTATGCCCGAAGTTCTTTGCCCTTACCTTCAATTATTGCAAAGAGACTTTTATCTCCGTCATAATGTTTTATAAAGTATGCATCACCGTTAAACTCTTTGTGTTCTTTTTTTACCGAAATCGGTGTATATTCGTATAAAATAGAGTCAATATATTTTCTAAGGATAATAGAAGTTCCGCTGGCATCACTTTTTTGAATTAAAAACTCATCTGCAGATCTTTTTGCCGCACCTAACCCTATCCCCAAGCTATCTTTGAGTGAAGATATACCATCTTCTAAAGAGTGTGCTAAATCTTTTATGCCCTCTCCCTTGTCTTCGATCTTAACTTCGAGTCCCTTCTTGTTCTGAGTGTATTGACAAATTACCTTTACGTCCTTTGCGTAGCGAATACTGTTTATAAGAATCTCCGTCACAGCAAGAGAAAACATTCCTGCATCAAATTTTGAAAAACCAAAATCTTCAGCTATCTCTTTTATATACCGTGCACATCTATATGCTTCTGTATCATCTATTATATAAAATTCAAGAGGCATTATAAAACTAGTTTTCTAATTTTTTGAGTTCATATCCTGTAATCTTGAAATTAAAAAGCAGTGCCTCTTGTAAATTTTTAATAATCTCCATTCCGGAAAATTGTATATCAGTTTTCACCATAGTCTCTGCAAGTTCCGGTTTGATTCCACATAAAATAGGTTTGATTCCCATGAGTTTCAGAATACTCCCAAGCCTACTTATATAACCGGCAACTGCTGTATCTATGGCATCTACATTAATCATATCTAGTATCACACATACAATTTTCTCAGATTCGCTGATTTTTGTTATTTTTTTTGAGATATCTTCTATACGCGCTGAATCCAACAAGCCAAACAGACTCACATAAACACATTGATCCGTTAGTTTATTTGCAACCATCGAAGTTTCAAGTCCAATTTGCTTTTTACTTATAGCCATTTTTTTATCCATTACTTTTTTCCTTAATTAATTTTTCATTTGGTTCACAAAAGTAAAATCCCTGATATTCATCAATATCAAAAGATTTTAAAATTTCAAAAACTTTTTGAGAATGCACAAACTCCGCAATGACTTTTATGTTAAGCTTATGTGAAAAACTCACTATAGCTTCTACCAATATGCGAGATTTCATATCTTTATCAACATTTTTCACAAGAGAACCGTCAAGTTTTATATAATCAGGTGCAATCTCCAAAATATTTTCAAAGTTTGAAAAACCACTGCCAAAATCATCTATGGCGAATTTTACACCATATTTCCTAAAACGTTGAATAAAGAGCCTAATTTCATCAAAATTTTCCATACTTTGGCTCTCTGTAATCTCCATAACGATCAATGATCCAATATCTGAACTTTGTTTTATATAATTTTCAATCTCCTCTATAAAAAGTGTATTTTTAATATCATTATATGTAAAATTAAGACTGATTGTTTCTCTTGATTTCTCTATTTTTCTCAAGCTCTCAAATATTACATAAGATGAGAGCTGATGATAAAGTCCTGTTTTTATGGAAATGTCTAAAAAATGGTAAGGAGTAACAAGACCTCCGTCTTCATCACGAAGTCGCATTAATGCCTCATGTTTTACAACCTTCTGATTTTGATTTACAATACATTGATAAACTGTGACTACATCATTATTGTAAATAGCTTGTTTGATTTTATTTTTCCATACTATAGCATCTTGTTTCAAAGAACGACTGTCAATTGCATTTGAGTACATGGTGTATGGTTTTTTATGTTTTTTTGCATATTCTAATGCTATTGTTGCACACTCATAAGGATTGTATTGTGAGGTTGAAATCCCTATGGTTACTTCAAAAGAAATAGTATCATTGTCAGTAACAACCCTAAAATCTTCAAACTCTTTAAAAAATTTTTTTAGAAGTAATTCATACTTTTCAAAATCAATATGACTGCAATCATCTAAAACCACAAACTCATCAGCTGATACTCTGTAGATCTTATAATTCTCTTCAGCAGCAAATTTTTTTAAAAAGTTTGCAAACTCTTTGAGTACAAAAGAACCTGTCTCTGTTCCATAAATTTCATTAATGGTCTTGAATCCATTGATATCTATCATAAAAATAATAGGAACTGCTATCTCTTTTAAATCTTCAAAAAAAGAGTAACGATTTAACAAGCCTGTTAAGTCATCAAAGTAGAGTTTGTGTTTTATCTCCTTTGTCTGTTTTTCTATCTCTTTTTCAAGATCTTTACGATAATTCTGTGCAATCATCTCTAAATGAATTTTCTCAAGTGCTTTTTTTAAAGCATCAAGAAATTGTTTATACTTTAAAGGTTTGAGTATAAACCCATCAACACCCAATTCAATAGCATCTAAAATATAAGATGTATCGTTATGTGCCGATAAGATAAAAATAGGTATCTTCGAATCTTTCTGACGAATTTTTCCTATCATTTCGATTCCATTCATCTCTGGCATATTAATATCTGTTATAACAATATGGAATTTTTCTTTTTGGAATTTTTCAAGCCCCTCTTCCCCATTTGTTGCCACAGTAATATGTCCAAAAAGATTTTTAAGCATCTCTAAGGTAGTTGTACGAGCCTTCACATCATCTTCAACATATAACAGATGCAGTCCCTTGGCATACTCTTTTATTTTCTGCAATGTCACGCTTTACTCCTGTATCATAGAACCTAAAAGATCAAAAAGCTCTTTACTCGCATTTTCCATGATAGTAAAGTTTTTAATAATCTCTTCTGTATTTTCTGGTGCCAATGCTGTTTTGTCAGCAACAAAACGCATGTTGCCTATTGCAGCATCATGTACCGTTTTATGAGCAGTATCAATCCTTTGATATACTTTTGTTTTTCCAAACTGCTCTCTACCCTCATTCAAATACCATTTTCCAAATCGACAAGTTAAATGATCTGATAAAGTTTTGAAACTGTTTTGACTCAAAAGAGTTGAATACGCATTTGACTTAAAAACTATATGATCTATTTTAGCCACTGAAATCAGAAAAATATTATTGATATAATGAGCATCATTGGCTGTTTCCTGCGCAGTAGTATTAAAATCTTGCAGTGTTGCATAGAGGCTTTTTAAATGTTTTTGGGACTCTTTTGCCAGACTATACATAGTTTCAGACTCTTCGGCTATCTCAACTGTCTCTTGTTTTAACGTAGAAATCGTCATAGATATCTCTGTAGTAGCTTTTTGTGTCCGTTCAGCTAATTTTCGTACTTCATCGGCAACTACCGCAAAACCTCGTCCGTGTTCTCCTGCGCGAGCGGCTTCTATGGCGGCATTTAATGCAAGAAGATTTGTCTGTTCTGCAATATCTTGAATCAACTCTACGACTGTAGTAATTTCTAATGATTGCTGATTTAAAGCGTCTATCCCTTTGACAGTATCTGTAATACTTTCATCAAGCTTTTCGAAATTATTCTGCACAGCTTCTATAGAGTGGATACTCTCTTTGGATGCCTCGCTAGTTTCTTGAGAAGTTTTTAAAATTCTTTTTGATATGTCATTACCAAACTCGATATCTTCCTTAATCTGCAATACACCACCAACACTACCTCCTCCAATTTCATTAAATTTTCTTGAAAGATTTCCCTGAGTTTGCATACGAATACCTGCTTTTATACCTTCAAGTGATCTATTAATAGGTTCAACAGAACGAGCAAAAATCCCCTTATAACCATCTTCAAAAATAACAATACTGCTGTCCCCTTCATTGGCAAGTTCGATAGCAGTTTCACTGTCACGCATAAATGCTTCAACTTGGTCTAGCAGATTATTGTAATTCCAAGCCATATCAAAGTATTGTGAATCTTCAGGAATATTGACGACTCTCTTTTCCAAATTTCCATTAGCTGCATCAGCCATCACACCGTTGATTTGATCAAGGAGTGCTTCGTCGGTTTTTTTCTTTTTATTTTTGAAGATTGATAAGAAATTCATCATAGTTCACTCCCTCTTGTTGTAGTTTTTTTTCTAAAAGTTTTAATGATGCATCCATTCCTCCGCTCATCTCAGCCTGAAGCATCTCTCTGTAGAGTCTTTGTATTATCTCTATACCCTTGTGCGATGGAGCTCGTCTCACAGAATAATAACCCGTAATATTTCCATGATTATCCAACGAAGCTGTTACATTGGCAAAGACCCAGTAATAATCCCCATTTTTTGTCTTATTTTTCACATAAGCATTGATATGTTTTTTTGCTTGAATACGATCCCATAAAAGCTTGAAAATTGCACGGGGCATATCAGGATGGCGTAATATATTGTGTGGAGCATTAAGCAGCTCTTTTTCCGAATAACCAGATATTTTGATAAAGTAGGAGTTACCATAGGTAATTCTTCCTTTTGTATCTGTTTTTGAAACTATCAATGCATCATGTTTCATCTCTATTTCCATAAAATATCCTCAAAAAATTTTTACTGGAAAAATTATATCGTTTGGAGGTGTCACAAAAGTGTCAAAATTACTTTAGCGTAAATGAATAACCTATATCTTTATGAGTTTTAATTACATAGAGTGGCAGTTTTTTTCTTAATCGCTTAATAGAGCCTTTGATAGAATCAATAGAAAACTCTTTGGTATCTTCAAAAAGATGGGTATGCAAGTCAATAGCAGAAAAAATATTATCCGGATAATATAAAAAAAGTTCCAAAAGTTTTTTTTCATTAGTGCTTAAATGAACCTCTGCATTGTCTTTAAAAAGCGTTTTGGATTTATTATCCCATATCCATCCATCTTTAATCTGTAAGACATTTACAGAAGTATCCCCAAGATACAAACAGGCATTCATCAATACATCAAGTAATTCATTACGTTGCAATGGTTTTTTTAAAAAACCTATAACTCCACCCGTATTAATCAATTCAATGAAATAGTTGGGCTCATTATAAGCAGATACAATAATGATTTTTTGCTCTTTGTTACAGGACAAAATAGCTTTTGTTAATTCTATGCCATCCATATGAGGCATTAATATATCAGAAACAACAAGACCTATTTCTTCATAATGTTTTTGATAAAGTTCCAGAGCCTCTCTTCCATCACTTGCAACATAAACATATGAGAAAAAATTATCAAACAAGGCAGCAGTACTCTCCCTCATTGCAAGGTCATCTTCTGCATACAATATTGTCATTTTTTTTGTTTTTGACAACAACTCATCTATACTATACATCTTCAACTATATTATCCATTTCTATTTAGTAAGACTTATTTTATCATTTTTTTTAATGATATTCAATTTTTTGTATTTTATCTTATAGAGATGGAACATAATATGCTGTTTATTTTTATGCAGATACTATTTGGTGCTCACGAAACTGTCATTAAGATCAACTCAAAATCTATAAGTATAGATTATATTCAACACTACATAAGTACACATTTTTCTTCACGCAAAATAGATGACAATACCATCCATATACCAGCATCAACAACAGACCTCTATCATCGTACATTTTTACTAAAGTGGCTTTACTCTCTCTATACAAAAAAGAATAAGCCTCTACCAGAACTTAAAGAGTCTCTCTTAAAAAGATACTATAAAACGATAAAAATAGTTCTTCCAAAAAAAATTATACATACAATTAAATATAAAATTGTAGATAATGAAACTATTCACCTAAGTATCACACCGCAAAACAGTCAAATTGCCTTACAGGTTAAAACTTTTTTACAAACAGAAATGACAATACTCCCAACATACTTACAAATCACTTTTAATGATGTTGAGGAAAAAGAGAGGCTAAAACTCTTTTTAGCCTCCAGTGAGATAATAGATGTACCACATCAACATATATATGATAAGCAAAAAATGAATGAATTTTTTGACCAAACAAAGGAAAGACAAAAACAAGAAGAACTAATTTCCCCCCTAACAGATGCTTACATAACTTTGCAAATGACACCAACCGATGATATAGCAAGTATTAAAAAACAGTTTAAAAAATTAGCAAAGAGATGGCATCCAGACAAAATAGCAAATGATGATAAAAAGCTTATTCAACTTCATACAAAAAAATTTCAAGAACTTTTAGAGTCCTATGAAATTATTTTACACTCTTCTTAAGTTGTAATGCATACTTTATTAATTACATCATTAAAAAAATTAAAATTAATATCTAACTTCTAATTATATTGTCACCCATGAAAAACCAAAAGCACCCTGAATTTAGGGATAAAAGCACTTTGTAGATAAAATTTCGATCAATAAGGTTAAAAAATCCTAGTGACGAAGAGATAGTTATCCAGTGGAAACAAATCCCTTACTTCTAACACTTCTGTGGCTTTGGTGAGTTACAAACAACAGAGCCCTGCCATAGTACAGATTTGGTCTACTTTCGTAAACGAATAGCTATAGAGGAAATGAAACTTATTTTTTCTATGAACGTCAATCTGCACAGTGATGCCAAAGAGGAGAAAGCAGTCATAGTTGATACAACAATTCAAAAGAATAATATCACATATCCCACAGATGGCAAACTTGCCATGAAAATAATTAACCATTTATATAAAATAGCCAAAAAAGAAGAGATACAACTAGGAAGAACCTACATAAAAGAGATCAAAAACACTCCAAGAGCACTTATATCAGCATAATCAAATAGAGAGGCCAATAGTTCTTCTTTTGATTTTAAATCGTTCATTATAATTCATTAGTTTTGAGCCTGTAAAATAAACTGTGTAAATCACCTCCAGCCTATTTAACTATCTTGTATATTTTTCCATAATTTCGCTGAAAAATATACAAAGTTGGGGATAAATTTCACTCCAATTTCTAAGACCGTTACGATTCCATTTTTCCTGTACCTCCTGAGTAGATAAATAAAGCACCTTAAAAGCAGCATCAATCGTAGGAAAAGCTCCTTTTGATTTTGTGCGTCTTTTGATGCTGGAATTAAGCGATTCTATGGGGTTTGTTGTATAAATAAGCGTCTGTATCGGTTTTGGATATTTAAAAAAAGTAGCAAGCTCATTCCAGTTGTTTGTCCATGATTGGGTAATATGAGGATATTTTTTACCCCATATGTCATTAAATTCCATCAGTGCACTTTGGGCATCTTCTTCAGTAGGTGCCATATAAACTGTTTTTAGATCAGTTGCGACAGCTTTTCTGTCTTTCCAAGAGACATAGCGTAAGGGGCCTCTAATCTGGTGAACTATACAGCGTTGAATTTCTGCTTTTGGATAGACAGCCTCTATCGCCTGATTAAATCCATTGAGACCATCAATAGCAAAAATAAGAACATCATCAACCCCACGATTTTTAAGTTCATTGAGAAGTGTAAGCCAATATTTTGATGTTTCATTTTCTCCTATCCAAATACCAAGAATCTCTTTTTTACCATCAAGTGTGATGCCAAGCATAATATATGCAGCAATATTTTTTACAACTCTATCTACTCTGATTTTAAGTACAGTTGCATCCATAAAGATAATTGGATAGATTGGCTCAAGTGGACGATTTTGCCACTCTTTTACTTTTTCAATAATTGTACTTGTGATATTTGAGATTGTCTGCTCTGAAAGCTGATAGCCATACAGATCATCAAGGTGATGCTGTATATCTCTTACACTCATCCCTTTGGTATAAAGTCCTAAGTTCAAATCATAAATGCAATTTTCTTGAAGAAGCGATAAGAAGGGGTTAACTGAAAATAAGTTATCCTTTTTTCGCCAAAAAAGAGGAAAATTATTTATGAAAAAGTTCAAACAGTTAACCCTATGTAGGCACGCATCCCATTTGGCCACCCCGCGCATTTTGATTTGGCCAGCGCGCGCATGAATACTTGGCCACCTCACGCACTTGTTATTTGGCCACTTTTTCTTCTTGATGCGTATATAAG